>NZ_DATNPA010000758.1:0-7493 GCF_036703385.1 Allocoleopsis sp.
TTGGTGAGCATGACGATGCGATCGGATAGTAGGAGTGCCTCATCTACGTCGTGAGTGACCATCACACAGGTCACATGGCTCTCTTCGCAGATTTTCATCAATTGCTCTTGCAAACCGCCTCGTGTCAGGGCATCCAGCGCCCCAAACGGTTCATCCAACAGCAGCAACTTAGGTCGAATCGCTAAAGCGCGTGCGATCGCAACCCGTTGTTTCATCCCCCCCGAAAGCTCACCGGGTCGCTTCTTAGCGGCATGGCGCAGACCCACTAAATCAATATGGTGTTCAACAATCCCTTTACGTTCACCCTTGGGTCGATTCGCCATGACTTCATCCACTGCCAAGGCGATGTTTTCCCGAACCGTGAGCCAAGGTAAGAGGGAGTAGTTCTGAAATACCACCATGCGATCGGGGCCGGGTTGAGTCACCTGGCGACCTTCCAGAATCACACCGCCACGAGTCGGTTTATCCAAACCTGCAATGATATTCAACAACGTGGATTTTCCACAACCTGAGTGACCGATTAAGGAAATAAACTCACCTTGTCGAATTCTCAGTTCAATATTCTTGAGCGCAATATAACTTCCGCCGTTCGCTAGGGGAAATACCCGGTCAATATGGTCTACTTCAACAAAGACAGACATGGCTTTCGGTGGAGTGAATGAGTTGTACGGGTTGAGTGTTGCAGGAGGCAGTTTTGAACTCATGAAATTTGAACCTGTGCATGAGCTGGGTTGAGCCGATATCTTGATGTCCAACCCACCTAATAATGCATTGGTTCAATTGCGTTACAGCCAAAACTCTATTTCTGTTCTGTCTGTTCAGAAGTAACAACCAGTCGGGATATGAAACCTACCAGCCGATCCAGCATCAAACCAACAAGACCCACATAAATCAGGGCGAGGATAATTTCACTGAGATTAGTCGCTGTTGTCGTGTTGTAAGCATCCCAAATAAAGGAGCCAATCCCCACACCACCAACCAACATCTCAGCCGCAACGATCGCTAGCCATGATAAGCCGATTCCAATCCTTAAGCCTGTAAAAATATAGGGGACAGCGGCAGGGAACAAAATTTTAAAGAAATACTTTTTGCGAGATAACCGTAATACTCTAGCTACATTTCTGTAATCTTGAGGAATCTGCTGTACGCCTACGGTTGTGTTGATAATGATTGGCCAGATAGAGGTAATAAAAATTACGAAAATAGCTGAGGGATTTGCCGCTTTTAACGCCGCTAAGGAAATCGGTAGCCACGCTAGGGGAGGGACAGTTCGCAATACCTGAAATATCGGATCTACCGCGTGATAGATAAATGAATTGGCTCCAACCACGATACCCAATGCAATTCCCACAATTGCCGCTAATGAGAAACCCAGACCCACTCGCCCTAAACTGAAAAGAATTTGCCAACCGAGTCCCTTATCTGTTTCACCATTATCAAAGAAAGGATGGATGATAAAGGGGTCCCAGGTATCCGTAAACATTTTGAGCGGACTGGGTAAATTGGAGGTAGGACTCCAACATAGGAGCTGCCAAATCACCAGGAAAACAGCCAGCGCCATGAGCGGAGGTAGGAAAATTTTTCCTTGCTTCTGGATCAGTGAACCAATGGACGTTTGCATTTTTCTGGGTCTAGAACCACTCTCAAGCCGTGCGGTCATCCTTAAAATGTCTCCTAAAATCCGATGCTCAGTTGACTTATAGCGCTATTGCTGATTGCGAACGGTTTGATTTTTTACCAGACGCGAAAGAAAATATCGCGTCTTGGTCGTTACCGCGATTAGGCTTTCTTAATCTTGAGGCTCTTCAAGTATTCTTCTGGCTTTTCTGGGTCGAACTTGACACCATCGAAGAACGTCTCAACACCACGAGACGTGCTTGTGGGAATTTGGGCATCGGGAACACCAATCGCTTTCGCGGCTTCTTTCCACAAATCTTCTCGGTTGATAGAATCGACCAGTTCCTTGACCTTGGTATCCGCTGGAAGCTTGCCCCAGCGGATGTTTTCCGTCAAAAACCAAGTATCGTGGCTTTTGTAAGGATAGGAGGCGTTATCTGACCAGAACTTCATTAATAGAGGGCTATTCTCAACAACTGGGCGACCATCACCATAGTCAATCGTGCCTTTAGCCCGCCCTAAAATATCTTTGACATCGACATTGAAGTATTTGCGACCAGAGACGATTTTGCACATCTCTTCCTTGTTTTCCAGCTTGTCACACCACTGCTGTGCTTCCTGGATAGCCATCAAAAGTGCCTTCGCCGCTTGAGGATTTTTGTCCACCCAATCTTTGCGCATGGCAAAGGCTTTCTCTGGATGGTCTTTCCATAGTTCTCCCGTCACGAGAGCGGTGTAACCCAGTTTTTGGTTGACCAGTTGGGCGTTCCAGGGTTCACCCACACAGAAGGCGTCTACCGTTCCCACTTTGAGATTCGCCACCATTTGAGGCGGTGGGACGGGTTCGTTGACCACATCCTTATCAGGGTTGATACCACCTGCGGCTAGCCAGTAGCGCATCCATAAATCATGGGTACCACCAGGTAGGGTAATGGCCGTTTTGAGTTGCTTATTCGCGGATTTGGCTTTGTCAACGGCTTGTTTCAGTCCCTTACTGTCCAAGCCTACCTTCATCTCTTTGTAGGTATTGGCAACCGAAATCGCCTGACCATTGGTATTCAACCGCGCCAGGAGATACATCGGCACCTTATCGTTGAGGGTAATCAGATAAGGCATCGGGCTTAAGATGTGTGCTCCATCAATACCCCCGGCTGCTGAGCCGAGTTTGATGTTGTCGCGGGTTACAGGCCATGACTTTTGCTTTTCCAGTACGACGTCCTTCATTCCATACTTTTCAAAGATGCCCTTTTCCTTGGCAATAATCAGAGGAGAGGAATCGGTGAGGGCAATAAATCCCAGCTTGGCTTTGGTTGTTTCTACTTTCGGCGCATTGGCAGCCGGGCCAGTGCTGCTAGATGATGAGCCTTTAGCATCGGATTTCGAGGTACTGCTGCCACTAGAACAGCCGTGGATTAACACAGAGGCGGCTGTAGCTGCGCCTGCGGTGATGAGGAATTGCCGTCTGGAAAATTTGGTCATAGCAGATTTTTGGATGCTGTTCAGTAGCTTGGAGGTATTCCCAACCCTGACAGATTGGGAAGTGAAGAGTACTTACAGCGATTTTCAAATGAATAGACCACACGCAGACCTCTCTCCAAACCTCTCTCCTTGTAGGAGAGAGGCTTTGATTGTCTCCCCTTCCCTAGTAAGGAAGGGGTTGGGGGTTAGGTCTGATGATTGTGGTTCATACAACGGAAAACTCCTGTAAGGATGACCTGAGTTAGGAGGACACAACAGCCGCTTGCTTCGGCTTAGCACCAAACTGTTCAATCAGTAATTGTTGCAATACAGGTTTGAGGTCTTCGCAAGGAATACCTTTTTGCACACAGCTACCTAAATGAGCATCTTTCCCAACTTTGCCGCCCATATATAAATCGACACCTTCAACGGTTTTGCCGTCTTTACGAACCTTGGTGCCCATCAAACCGATGTCTGCCACTTGGGGTTGACCGCAGGAGTTGGGGCAACCCGTCCAGTGAACTCGCACCGGACGCGGCAAGTCGAGTTCAGCTTCTAACTGCTTAATCAGGGTCAATGCTCGATTTTTCGTTTCAATCAGAGCAAAGTTGCAAAATTGAGAGCCGGTGCAAGAGACTAAGGCTCGCGTCAAAGAGGCGGGGTTAATGGAAAACCGCTCTAGCAAGGGTTCAGCAAGGAAAGCATCTAACCGAGAATCGGGAACATTGGGGATAATCACATTTTGCTCAACGGTGAGGCGAATTTCGCCATTGCCGTAAACTTCAGCAATTCGTGCCAAGTCAAACATATCCTGGGCATATAGGCGTCCGATGGGGATGTGTACACCGACGTAGTTGAGTTCGGGTTGCTTTTGAGGAAAGACACCAAGATGATCCCGCTTGTCCCAATCGAATTCGTCTTTTTCTGCCTCTGGTTGTAGGGTTCGTCCTAGGGCATTTTCGATTTCACTGCGAAACTTGTCGATACCCCATTCATCAATCAGCCACATCAGGCGTGCTTTTTGTCGATTCGCTCTGAGACCGTGGTCGCGGTAGACTTCTAAGACCGCACGGCACACATCAACGACATCGTCCGGCGTCACCCAGGCATGTAGAGGAATCGCCGCATCACAGCGTTTGGCGGAGAAGAAGCCGCCCACGACAACGTTAAAACCTAGTAGGGGCGTACCCTTGTGGTCGCCCCCCTTGTGGTCGCCCCCGTCTTTGTAAGCCGGCACAAAGGCGAGGTCGTTAATTTCCGCATGAACGGAGTTGTCTCGACCACCTGCGATCGCAATATTGAATTTCCGGGGCAGGTTGGTAAACTCTGGGTTTCCTTTCCCTTGGTTGGTGATCATGTCTTGAACCTGTTGCACCAACTTCCGCGTATCAATCAATTCAGCCGCGTCAATTCCAGCCACCGGCGAACCGGTGATGTTACGGACGTTGTCCATCCCCGATTGCACAGAGGTCAAACCCACTTGCTCAAATCGCGTAAAAATATCAGGGATATCTTCAATTCGGATACCCCGTAGCTGAATGTTTTGCCGAGTGGTAATATCAGCACTGCCGTCTTCGCCGTAGCGTTGCAGCACTTCAGCTAACACTCGCATTTGAGTACTGCTGAGAATACCGTTGGGTAAACGCATCCGCACCATAAACTTGCCGGGAGTCACGGGGCGGAAGAAGACTCCGAGCCACTTAAGCCGATGTTCGCGATCGGTTTCATCCATCGCTTCCCAGCCAAGTTGGGCAAATTGCTCTAACTCTGACTTAACCGCAAGACCATCTTTCTCTGCCTTGAATTTTTCAAATTTGTTGAGACTGGCCACTGGCTTGGTTGCGCTTGTCATAGGTTTTTCCTTTGCGGGGTAGCGCTCCAATGTTCCCAAGGTCTTCCAGAGCGCTAATTCAATTACTCTTTAAATTGCTATTTGCAAATAAGGTTATTGGCGCTTTAAAGGAGAATTTGTATCTTAAGTTACAATATGTTGCAGTTTATGAAGAAAAAGCATAATTATTATGCAATTTGAACATAAAGCAGTTGCTCAGAAGAGAACATTCCTCCCTAAGGTCGATCCAATCAACGCTCAGAAGCCATAGCGTCTGTGAAATTCAGCCCTTTTTGTCCCAAGTTCGGTTACCAAACACGATCAAGTAATTTTTTGTTTAAAGATTTATGAAGAGATTAGCTCTTCAGTTTTTATCTGGTGAGTGTCACTTATTAAAGTGTCACCTACTCTAACCTCCCCAGAGCTGAGAAGGGATATTCTATCTCTTGTGTGAGGAGATAAAGTTACAACGAAAACGCGCTTGGGGTCGAAACACGGCAAGACTCCCAGGCGCTTTTTCATTCACACCAATTTACGAGACGTGGGTTTGAGACTCCCTACTCCCTATTCCCTACTCCCCTTGAATGCCATCTGCGCTGACTCCTTCAAGCTCGCTGACGCGATTGTCGGCTCTCTACAATGGGGGTTTCTCCCTTCTTGACAGAGCAGCGCCATTATGGACTGAATTGAAAATAAGATTGGAGCTGCTTTGATTTCAGCCATTAGGCGGAGTTTAATCCAGCCTAATGGCTTAATCTGAGGCTGATCAATTATTCATAGAATATAAGACTGGGCTTAAATTCGTTAATCTAAAAAAATCAAAGATTACGTATCATAACCCAGATTTTACAATGCTCTATCAAGTTAGAGATAAATTTCTCAAAGCCATTTAAAAGACTGCTGAACGATGACTAGACTATCTGTTTTATAATTCAGAAGGGAGCCAAAATGTTTGACCCAACATCAACTTCAGCTCAAAACCTCAAAAACACTTACTTAATAGTAAAATCCAGCAGAAGACAACCCGAACAAATATCAACTCTTGTCTCAGAAGAAGTTGCGATCGTTACCTGTAGCCTCCTGATTGCTGTATTTGCAATGCTGATGATGATTATCATGCAGACAATATATGCTGTGGCTTGGGGAACGGTCACAATTTGGCAACTGCTCAATGGTGAGGGGTTATTCACAGACGGGGACGAGCTTTGACAAGGCGATTTTAGATTTTGGATTAGGTAAAATTAATCTCGCCAAAACTAAAAATTAGATAATGTCAGAGCTTTTAGAACAAGCGACTGCTGCGGCCTATCAGGAAAATTGGTCATTGCTCAATCAATACTTACAGCATCTGCCATTGGGTACAAACGCCACAGACGCCGATGCTGAATCAGCAGCACTGCATGAGACTGATTTAGAGCAAGTCCTGAACCTGGCTTTAGAGGTTCTCGATGCGGGAGATTTTCGAGAACGCTGGGAAGTGGCTAAGCTGTTTCCCAAACTGGGAGAACGTGCGATCGCACCTTTGATTGAAATTCTGGAAGACGACGAGACAGATATGGAGGTGCGATGGTTTGCAGGCCGTATATTAGCCGAATTTAACCATCCCACTGTCATTCTCACGTTGGTCAATTTGCTCAAAACGGCTGAGGATGAAGATTTAGCCGCAATGGCAGCAAACGCCCTCTCCAGTCTCGGTAACTCGGCAGTTGATGCTTTGGCTAGCTTATTAGCCGATCCGCAGACACGGTTGTTGGGAACTACTGCACTCTCCCAAATTCGCCGCCCAGAAATTATCGAGCCCTTATTAAGTGTGGTTCACGACTCCCAGGTGGCAGTGCGCTCTACAGCAATTGAAGCACTCAGCAGCTTTCATGACTCCAGAATTCCACCTGTCCTGCTTGAGGCATTGGATGATCATGCCGCCGTCGTGAGAAAGGAAGCCGTGACGGGTTTGGGCTTACGCTCTGATTTGTGGGCCCAATTAGGCTTGCTCAATCGGATTAAAGCACTTCTTCATGACTTTAACCGAGACGTTTGCCAGCAAGCAGCGATCGCATTAGGACGTTCGGGAACTGATGAGGCCGCTCATGCGTTATTTGAAGTCATTCAATCACCCGCAACACCCATTCCCTTACAAATCGACTTTGTTCGTGCCTTGGGTTGGGTGGGCACCGATAAAGCTTTAGACTATTTACAGCAGGCACTGGCTCATGTGTCGGTGGAATGCGTGCATGAAATTGTCACCTTATTGGGACGTATAGAGCAGCCCGTTCTTAAAACGAGAGCGACTCAGATTCTCCTCGATTTTGTCGATTCGCAATACCTAGCTACAACATCTGTGACGGTCAAACAATCTTTAGCACAGGCATTGGGTCACTTGGGAGAAGGGAGCGCAATGGATGCCTTGGTGAGATTATTGGCAGATCCGGCGGATACTGTAAGACTCCATGCGATCGCCGCTTTGAAAAACTTCCCAACGGCGCACCAGCAGTTAGAGCAACTGGCGGCTGACGAGAACCTAACACCTGTCTTAAAGCAAGGAGTTGCGATCGCGCTGGCACAATGGCACGTTTAGGGATGGGGAATA
>NZ_DATNPA010000759.1:0-7186 GCF_036703385.1 Allocoleopsis sp.
CAATGGCATGAATAATACAACCAATTGCATCTGCCTTACCGATAATGTAACCGTAAAGTTCAGATTCGCGATCGCGGGTAATTAAAGGTTGGCGTGATTCTGTTGCCCAAATTAGGTGATAGTAAGTGCGCCAGAAAGACATGAGTTTAATCTTGAGGTCTTGAAATGAAGCCTTGAAATAAAGGAATTGGCATTACTCAAGTTAATGTTTCTCCCAGTTTCATTCGCTTAATTCCACCACAGCAGGAATGCCAATCGTTTTGTAGCGATTCACCGCAGAAACCGCCACGCTGTCCACTCTTTGATTTGATTGTCGGCGCTTAAATCGGTAGGAAGTCTGCCGTCCGGGTAGAACCTGAGTCATCCAGCGATCGCCTATTCGAGTTTGCACCACCCACAACCATACCATTGGCAAACCTGTAGCCGTCCAGCTGAGTTGAATTTCATCGGAATTCTCATCTTCATCGACCTTGAGAAGCGGTTGACCCGGTGGTATGTTAGGAAGCCACGGCGATGCCGGAATCACAGCCGGTTGGTTGTAAAGTTCGCCACTTAAGGCATCTGAGATGCCCTGACGGTTTTGCATCAACGGCTTCATACTGAAGTGGATGTTACCCGTTGCACCTGCAAAACCTCGTGTTATCCGGATTTGGTAAAGAATTTCCGAGACAGGCCAAGAGTTGTCTGGATCATCCGTTATCTGACTTGTATAATTTCCCGGCCAAATATGCCGCCCTTGGCTATTGTGTTCAATCCACCAGTTGAGTAACACCGGATAGCTGAGCTTGGTTTGTTCGATTTTCCAGTAAAGTTGGGGGGAGAAGTAATCTAACCAGCCATTAGTTAGCCATTTGAGAGAATCAGCATAAATCTGATCATAAGGATCGAATGCATCATATCCATCAAAGGTTCCGATTTGCTCAGGATAACCGGGTCGCCAAATGCCAAAAGGGCTAATCCCAAACTTCACCCAAGGCTTTTCCTGTTTAATCGCTCGATAGAGTCGCTCCACTAACGTGTTAACATTTTCTCTGCGCCAGTCATTCCGGCTAAGTTGACCTCCTGAACGTACATAGTTCTCCCAACTCGAATCATCAGGGAAGTCAATCACCTGTTGATTCTCGTCTCGCTCCGGATAGGGATAGTAGTAGTCATCGATGTGAACGCCATCAATGTCGTAGCGCCGGACGACATCCAGCATGACGTTAAGTGTATAGTTCTGAACGTCTTTGTTTCCAGGGTCTAGCCAAAGATATTTACCATACTGTTTCACCCACTCCGGATGGGTTTTGCTAATGTGGTTAGCGGAAATTTCGGAGGTGGCTTGGGCATGACGGGCGCGGTAGGGGTTGAACCAGGCGTGTAACTCTAACCCTCGTTTGTGTGCTTGTTCTACTGCAAATTCTAGCGGGTCATAGTAAGGGTTTGGAGCTTTACCCATCTTTCCCGTTAAGAACTCTGACCAAGGTTCGTAGGGAGAGGCATAGAGAGAGTCACAGGCGGGACGGATTTGCAATATAACTGCATTTAAGTTCAATTTCACCGCCCGATCCAGGAGGGCAATGAGTTCTGCCTGTTGCTGTTGAGTCGTCAATCCGGGTTGGGATGGCCAATCGATGTTGGTTACGGTGGCAATCCAAACGCCCCGAAACTCGCGGGCAGGTGGTGGAGGGAGGGCAGCTTGGTGAGTTGGGGGTTCTACAGCTTGGACGGAAGGGCTAACCAGAAGCAATAACCCACTCAACAGTATGGCTTTGATGTTCATAAACGTTGCTCCCCTGAACTATAGGCGCGATAGCGATAGCGAAGCGGTAGCGATAGCGAAGCGTTAGCGAGGAACGAGCGTCGGAACGAGCGTCGGCGTGACGCTAGCGCTGCTGCCTTCAGCAGATCGCTTTCTTGAGAGAATCAAAGAAGGCGATCGCAATATTGAGCATAACTGGCAGTTCACTCTCAAAAAAAAAGGAAGGCCTGAGGTAGTATTACGATGCCAATAAGCTGCTGGTGGATTGTTTGAATAGCGATGTTTATTGACTCTACCCGTTCCCTATTTGCAGGAGGTTCTAGGATAGAGATCCAAGAGCAATTCATCATCCCTTACAACCGTGACGCCCCGTCTTTCTCCAATTCACTCTCAAAACAACAGCACTACCCAAAATCCCCCAAGCGTGACTGAGGTAGATAAATCCGCTCAGTCACAAGTAACCTCAATTCCTCCGCTTTTGGGCGCGTCGTTAGCCGAGTTAACCGAATGGGTGCAACAGCAGGGGCAACCCGCTTATCGAGGGCGTCAACTGCACCAGTGGATTTATCAAAAAGGGGCGCGATCGCTCACAGAAATTTCCGTTTTTTCTAAGCAATGGCGGGAAGTTGTTGCCGATGTTCCCATTGGTCGCTCTACATTACACTACCGATCGCCATCCCCCGATGGTACCGTCAAGTACCTACTACGACTAGCAGATAGTCACATTATTGAAGCCGTCGGTATTCCAACGTTCACTAGAGGAGGAGAGGAAGCGTGGGATGGATGGGAAGATAACCCCAGCCAACAGGCAAAATCCAAAGAACGTCTCACAGTTTGTGTTTCCTCTCAAGTGGGTTGTCCAATGGCGTGCGACTTCTGTGCCACTGGCAAAGGGGGATTTATCCGCAATCTCAAACGCCATGAAATTGTCGATCAAGTCTTAACCGTTCAGGAAGACTTCGGGCAACGTGTCAGCAATGTGGTATTCATGGGGATGGGAGAGCCATTGCTGAATCTCGATGCGGTGTTGGGTGCGGTAAAGTCGATTAATCAAGATGTGGGAATTGGAATGCGATCGCTAACCATTTCCACCGTCGGCATTCCCGGACGAATTCGCCAACTCGCCGAACATCACCTACAAGTTACCTTAGCCATCAGCCTCCATGCCTCAAATCAGGCATTGCGAGAGCGACTCATCCCCACAGCGAAGCGGTATCCCTTGGAAGCGCTCTTAGACGAGTGCCGGGAATACGTACAATTGACCGGGCGTCGGGTAACGTTTGAATACATCCTGTTGGCTGGACTCAATGACCTTCCAGAACACGCCATTGAGTTAGCAGGACACCTGAGGGGGTTCCAGAGTCACGTTAATCTGATTCCTTACAATCCTATCAGTGAGGTCGATTACCAGCGCCCGACGCCACGAAGGATTCAAAACTTTGTAGAAGTTCTGGAAAAGCAGCATATTGCAGTTAGCGTGCGCCGCTCTCGTGGACTGGAAAAAGACGCCGCCTGCGGGCAATTACGGGCTTCAAAAATTGCTCAGCCCGTATGATGTCCCTATCCAAAATCCAAGATTCTTGGTCAAAGGTGAAAGGCTTTCCGGCTTTCAAATAAGCTTTTTCTCCTTTACCTTTGACCAAACAGGTGGATATGGGCAACTAAATATTCAACCGCTTATGATATGAAGTCCGCTTGATTACCCACAATAAAAACTTCTTTGCGTCACCCTGTCCCCGCGTCAGCCCTAACTATGGGTGTTTAACCGGACATGATATGACCGAATAATTCGTAATTATGAATACTGGCTCTCGCGTTAGCTTCGCAACGTAATTCGTAATTATAAATTCAAAAAGCGGGTCAGAAGCCCTGGCCTTTAGGCCGCCCATGTTTAAGCGGGGTCTAAATCCCTGTTTAAACATTAATTACGTTAGCGCAGCGCTAGAGCTTTAGTGAGGACGTAGCCCATTACAAATTACGAACTACGAATTTTTCATCCTAGCGATGAGCGTAAATGCCAGGAGCGTAAGCCTCAACGACTTTACCCGTGCGAGAACAGTTAATCATCAAATAGTCGCAGACGGGGCATTGAGTCTGGGTAATGTGAGTTGTTTGGAAAAAAAGTCTTTCTGCATGACTGCCACAATTGGGGCAGCGAACTTTTTGTGTTATCTTCATTTTTCAACCTTCGTATTTCAGTAATTTATAAAAAAAGCCAAAGAAAATTTTTACAGGTTCCCTACTAAAGGAAGGGAAAAAACCAAATTTTATATCTCCCTGCGCCTTTTAATTATTATGTCAGTATTTCTACTTCTTGACAAGAAGAACTTAGCGATATACTCCGTCATTTTCAGTAAACAATAGCAATTTTACTTCGATCCCCAAGGTTAAATTGTGGTTTGGCATCGATCCACGCGGTTGTTGCTGGAAAAGCAGCTCCAAGCTAAAGAGCGGTTTAGTTTTCTTAAAAAACGCTCTGGCAGGCAAAAACAACCATAGATTAGTCAATTACTAATCCCATATTTCTATTCTTAAGGTTTAATTAAGGTTTTTGGTCTATCGGTAGTTAGATTGAGGAGTAGCTTTTAGCAGGAAGAAAACATTACTGTTGTAAAGTTCACTACAGTTGAACACCCTTGAAATTCCTCAGTCCATCTGCCAATGGTTCTGAAGAGTAAACCCAGATGAGATTGAGATTCAAAAATATAGTTGTAGGGTTAGGAGTGCTACAGCTGTTTTCCACTAAACTGGATGATGCTCCCCTTCCAGGCTTCTGGAATTATCATCGACCTAACCTATTGGAGAGGCGATTGCCGCCTTTGCGGCAGCGCCAAGCGATCGCAAAAAAACCCAGTACTGCTCTACCAATCCAGCAAAACGTCGGGTTCGATTGCCGCCTTCGCGGCAGCGCCAAGCGATCGCACAATGTCACTAGCTGTCTGCTACAACTCAAATGGCGATCGCAATTGATTTTGGCACAAGTAACACTGTAATTACGCGCTGGAATGCCGCAACCCAGCAACCTGAAACCCTCAGCTTACCAGGACTTTCGCTGAAATTAGGGGACAATCCTCCTTTAATCCCCAGTTTGCTCTATATAGAAGATGCGAATCAGGGTAAAGTCTTAGTTGGGCAGGAAGTACGTGACAAAGGACTCGATCTAACTAATGACCCCCGCTTCTTCCGCAGCTTCAAACGGGGAATTGGTGCTGACATTCAGGGATTCTTACCGGAACTGGATGAGAAAGCTGTAAGTTTTGAGCAGGTCGGGCAATGGTTTCTAGAGCGAATTATTGAACAACTGAAAACCACTGAGGACGGTGCTATTGATTCCTTAATTCTCACCGTGCCAGTGGATAGCTTTGAAGCCTATCGTCATTGGTTGAGTGGCGTCTGCCAATCCCTGCCAGTGGAACAGTTACGCATCTTGGATGAACCCACGGCTGCTGCTTTGGGCTATGGCATTGCCAATGGGCAAACCCTCCTCGTGGTTGACTTTGGCGGTGGTACTCTGGATTTATCTCTAGTACAACTCAATCAGGACGCCCAACCGGGTAAAAAGCCCTTGGGTTTTATCGTCAAGTGGGGTGAGAAGCTGCTGGGGGAAAGTTCGGGACAGAAGGTAAAAATCGCCCGTGTACTCTCCAAGGCGGGGCAGAACTTGGGTGGCTCGGATATTGATAACTGGCTGGTGGATTACTTTGCCGAGACTCAAGGATTGACGCGATCGCCTCTGACCACCCGTCTTGCCGAACGATTGAAAATCCAGCTTTCTGAACAGGAGTCGGCAACGCAAGTCTATTTCAACGACGAAACCTTGGAGAGTTACGAACTCAAGCTTGATCGCAAGACGTTTCAAACCATCTTGAAAGAACACCAGTTTTTTGAGACACTGGACGATATGATGGCACAACTCTTGCAACAAGGGCGTCGCGCCGGGATAGAAGTGCCCGATATCGATGCTGTCTTGTTAGTCGGTGGCAGCGTTAAAATTCCAGCCGTTCAGGACTGGGTGAAGCAATACTTCGACGCTGATAAAATTCGTTGTGAGAAACCCTTTGAAGCGATCGCACAAGGCGCACTTCAGCTGGCTCAAGGCATCGAAATCCAGGATTTCCTTTACCACAGTTACGGCATCCGCTATTGGGATAGGCGCAACAACTGCCATAACTGGCATTCCATTATCAAAGCCGGACAGGCTTACCCGATGAGTGAACCCGTTGAACTCCTATTGGGGGCATCGGTAGACAACCAACCCAGCATTGAACTCATTGTTGGAGAGTTGGGTTCACAGACGGGGGCGACGGAAGTGTATTTTGATGGCGATCGCTTAATTACCCGTCAGATAGGCGGGGGTAAAACGGCCGTACAACCTCTCAATGATCGGGATGGGGCGAGAACCATTGCTCAACTGACTCCTCCAGGAAATCCAGGACGCGATCGTATCAAAATTCAGTTTTGGGTGGATGCTGGGCGTTCTCTACGAATTAATGTGGAAGATTTACTGACTCAACAACCCTTATTGCAGAATCAGGTGGTTGCTCAGTTGAGTTAATGTAGTGAACTTGTATTTAATACAGGTTTTTGTAGGGGCACGATATATCGTGCCCTTGCTTTGTGGTGTAGGTAAATGAAAACCGCTATAGACTGGTGAGTGCCACCTACACCTCCTCTGTTGTTAGCTAGCATGTCTTTCACTCAAGAAATAGAAACATCACAAGATGTACTCGAAAATGTTATCTTTCCTCCTCTCGAAAAAACGAAAAGCATCGCTGTCCGAAACGCCTCTAATGCTTCAGTAAAAGTCCCTAAAAACGTCAGGGGGTTTTCCTTGAACTCTCCAGGTAGAAGGATTCGGCAAGATTTCCGGGGGCGGTTTTTCGGAAACTGATAAGTTCTTTACATACGAAGGAGAGAGTGCAGAAGCTGAGTTGTTAGGACGGTTCGCAGACCCGATCGAGGCGATCGTTAAAGATGCAGTAACCGTTAAACCCTCTTATAACGGAACTGCCATTGAAGCCTTTTTTACTCCAAATAACCTAACCCTTGATGAAGCAAAGAAGCTGAGTGGCTATGCTTATTTTAATTGGTACCAAATTGTCGCTAAACTGCCGAAAAGCGTAGATGAGGAAAATGAGAAGCTAATAAAAGAGGGAGAAGAGCCTGTTTTCTCTTCTCGTCAATCTCCAAACCTGCCTATATCTGCACCTATGATCGACTCACCATTGTCAGGTTGGTCATATTGGCAACGCCGTAATAATTTCTCAGAATTTGCCAAGGAAGAGATTTTCAACGATAATTTGCCCTTCTACTACGATGAGCAAGAACCATCAATTATTCCACTCAATACGATACTTCCATTCGGTCGGCTGAATGATACTCGCAAGGAACAAGAAATTGGCGGCTCTCCCTTTGGCTCAGCCAAAACGTTGAGATTTTTTG
>NZ_DATNPA010000760.1:0-13370 GCF_036703385.1 Allocoleopsis sp.
ATTGACAGATTTAAGGGTGATTACGCATCATGCATTATGTCATTGACGTGAATCACTAACTCGCTAAGTTTCATATCACCCATAACGACAGCTACCGCTATAGAGTAATGGCTATGTTCAGTGAAATCTAAAGCTCAGACACCTTATTGATGTGTACGCTTGAATCGAAATTTTAGCTATTGAGCAATTTGAACAGATTCAACGGGCGATTCTCAATAAATCAAAGCTTTTATCAACGAAAACGTGTGGTACTTTGTCAAGACTGGCGGCAATTATGCTTCTTGAAAGCCTTGTGAAACAAGGCTTTCAAGATTGTTACAAAAGATGTGATCAAGACGTAGAAAAGATCGAAAAAAAAACATCTTCCTGAGGATATGTTTTTTTTTAAATGTGGCATACTTATCCAATATGTAAGATAACGTCGGTGCATTTCACCACAGGTTATCAGCCAAAGCCGGGACAGCTAGGGGGGAGGGAACAGAGGTAAGGATGCTCCTTGCGCAGAGGCGATCGCTCATGTTCGGGGAGACAAAGACGACTCTCCAAACTCCCTTGCAAGAAAGCGCCTCTACTAGAATGTCCTGCTCAATAGTTGGTAGTCCAAGCTAAAACTTGTCAAAATAGCAACACTATTCAGGAGACATCATGACACTTTTAACCATTGACACCAAAAACAGTTGTTACGTTATTGACGCTAACCAAATGAACCACCTGCAACAAAATGTTGCTAGCTCTTTTACTTTGGAGAAAGGGACTTTTGATATAAAAATAACCAGTGGTCGCTATAGTTATGCTGAAAGCCAAACTGAAGGCGAACCTTTGGTTGTACTGTGGATATATGGGGTAGATGGTAGTACATTTATCAATAAAAACACAGGTACTGAAACAGGAGCAACTTGGACAACTTTAAACGGATATAACAAGAAGTTACAGTTGGAAGTCAAAGAGAAAGCTGTTATCTGTGCTTTGTTCTTTGATTTAAATAATAATGATAACAAAGGAACTGTTAACCTTTTAATTAGCAGCAACAAACCATCTTTCAACCCTCAAACTATAACAGTTAGCAGTAAGCAAAATTGTTATGTTCTTGATGAAAAAATTCTATCTCAACTGAAGCAACCAAATTCCAATTTTGTTGAATTGGAGCCAGGAAATTATAAGATAAAGATTCGTGAAAGCAACGCTACATACTGGTCTTCCGAGCAGAAGTTCCAATTAGAACCTTGGGCTTTGCTATGGATTAAAGATGGAAAATTTGTTTCTAATCTTACTGGTCTTGAAGTTGCAGAAACGTGGTGTTCGCTCAATGGATTACAAGACGAATTCATTTTAGAAGTCAAAGAAAAAACCACTATTTTAGGATTTTTCTTTGATACCTACAAAGAAGATAACAAAGGACAAGTTGTTCTAGAGATTAACACAGTGAGTGAGGCTGAAGTAACCAAAGAGTATGAAGAGCTGGAGGAACCCCCAGTAACAGTAGGGACAGGCGGTAATGTGGATGTCACTGTTGTAAGCACTGGTGGTGGAACTAGCACTGGAGGAAAAGGTTTTGCTAGTGGAGGAGGTAGCTTCACTAGCAGTAGTAGTGGAGGAGGTAGCGTCAGGGGTGAGAATGATTTCCGCTTCACTTTTGACCAAGAGCAGATGGAGCGAATGTGGCAAGATCTGGTACCCAGGCTCGAAAGCTCAATAAGCATAACGGATCAAAAAGACGAAAATAAACAAGCCTACTGGGAAGGTCTTGAAAAATCGATACTCAAAGGCTATCAAAGCCAAGCTAAAACACTTGCCATGCAGGTAGCACGGCTTGAGTTCATGATGAAGACTCTCATACAACAAACGGAGGTCAATTTTAACCAAAGCTTCCAAGGTTGGTCTAGTTACTTTAATAAAAATCTCAATGACCTGTTTATTACCAGAATTCCCAGAATAGTTAGTGACCAGGTTAATCTGACGATTACTGAACAAACCCAAGACATTAAAAACTTAGTGATTCAACAGATCCAAACAGAACTCAATGAGCGTGTTGAGTCTGTCGTTAATCTGAAAATCACTAATCAAGCTCAAGAAATTAAGACTTCAGTCGTTCAGCAAATGCAAACAGAACTGGAGCAGCGCATTGAAAACGTCGTTAATGTCAAAATTGCTAATTCCTCTCAACAGATTAACACTCAAGTCATTAACCAAATATCAGATGATATTGACCAGCGCATTGAGAATGTGGTTAATGTCTTAATTGCTAATCAATCTCAACAGATCAGCAATCAAGTAACTCAGCAGATACAATTTGACATCGATCAGCGTATTGATAACGTCGTCACCCTGAAAATTTCTGATCACACCCAGGATGTCAAGAATCTCGTGATTCAGCAAATGCAAAGCTACATTGAGGAACGGATTGACAATGCAGTTAACATCAAAATTGTCAATCAAACCCAAGACATTACTACTCAAGTGGTTCAGCAGATCCAAAGCAACATTGATAAGCGTATTGATGCGGTCGTTAACATCAAAATCGCTAATCAAAACCAAGCGATTAAGAATTTGGTAATCAACCAGATTGAGGCTGATTTCGATCAACGCATCAAGTCCTTCGTTAACCAATCTACCAATAACAATGTTCAGTTAGTCGTTAATAATGTCGTCAGCGAGATAGATAATCGCATCAATGTCAACTTAGACAATAAAATTGTCAACTTCCGCAATGAAGTATCTACGCTCGTTAAGAATGAGATTAACCAAAACTTCACGGAGAATCTCAAAACGACGATTTTATCAGATATCAAAAAACAGCAGTTCTACATCGATATGCAATCAATCAAAGCTGAGGTGGAGAACTTCTACGCCCGTTTAGGACAGTTTGAGAGTCAGCTATATTTTCGTATTGAACAGGGAGATACCCAGCTGTATAATTGGACTCTTGAACAACTTATTGCCCTTCAAGGTTGCTTAACCGATCGCCAAGCTCTGGTTGAGATGTTTGAACTCTTCGCCAGTAACCTTAAAGACCAACTAAATGGTGCTGAATGTGTTCATCCTAATCGGTTTACGCCTTGGGTAAGAAGAACTTCGCAAGGACAAATTGGAGCTCAGCAGCCTCAGCAACTGCCAAACGCTTAATTATCCCGACTACCGCTCCCTTCCGCGTCCTGCTGAAGGGAGCGGTCATTGGATTTTGGATTTTGGATTTTGGATTGTCCCCACGGATGAATCCGGTGGCTTGAAATAAGGAAAAAATTTGTTTGTTGTCTCGCGTTTAAATTCGGGGGCTTGTGACCAAATTTCTCTCGGTCAATAGCCCGATCGCACACCTGGGATTTTGAGGCGGATACGATACAGACTCTTGCTTGCCGTAATGTAGAGAGTTTTGCCATCTCGCTCACCCCAGGCAAGGTTAGCCGCCGTCTCAGGCACTTCAATCTTACCCAACAAATTACCTGCGGGTGAGAAAACCCACACACCCCCTGGCCCAGTGCTGTAAATATTCCCCTGTTTATCTACCTTCATCCCATCAGGGACTCCCTGTTTACTAGGGTCTTTCAGTTCTGCAAAAATCCGTCCGTTTTCTAGGGTACCGTTCGGCTTTACATCAAAGATACGCATCTGATTTTGTTCCGAATCATTCACATACAGTTTTTTCTCATCCGGTGAAAAGGCAATACCATTCGGAGCAACAAAATCTTTCACCAGCAAGGTTAGCTTCCCATCCGGTGCCAGCCGATAGACACCAGAAAAGCCCAGGTCCTTCTGCTCAGGCTTAATCCCATAAGTGGGGTCCGTGAAGTAGATACTACCATCTGATTTGACTACGAGGTCATTCGGGCTATTGAGCCGCTTACCTTCATACTGACTCGCGAGGGTGACAATTTTGCCGTCTTTTTCTTTGCGAGATACGCGACGATTACTATGCTCTGCTGTAATCAAGCGTCCCTGTCTATCCAGTGTGTTGCCATTGGCATTTCCCGAAGGGCGGCGAAATATATTTGATTTTTTATTCGGTGTCCATTGATAGATAGTATTGGCAGGAATATCACTAAAGAGGAGGAAGCCTTGCGGGTGCCAAACAGGCCCCTCGATAAACTCAAAACCAGAAGCAAGCTTTTCTACTTGAGCGTTATCATCACGAATTTTTTGTAGACTTTTTTTGCCATCTATATTGCTCTGTTTTGCTGAAGTAAGGGGAGATGGGGAACGAGACTTTGTGCATTGAAGCCTTAAATTATTGCTAGATTCCGTAGTCCCGTTGCTAGGTACAGTGGTTAACCCAGTCAATAAGAAGCTGCATAGCGCAACTCTGAAGATAGTATTTTTCATGTTCATTAATTGAGGAGTCATGGTGCGTTACGCTACGCTAACACACCCTACAAATAGAGTGTGAAGTCCTAATTTGTGGATAAAGTAAACCAGAACGTTGTACCCTCTTCCAACCGACTTTTAACACCGATTTCACCGCCATGAGCTGTAATAATTTGGCGGCAAAGATACAGCCCCAAACCCAAGCCTGTGTAGGGACGATGTTCCTGAGATAAGCTTGGGGTATCTTTACCCCGGAAGTAAAGTTGAAATAAGCGATCGCACATGTCTTGAGTCATGCCAGCACCATTATCCGTCACAGTGCAGCAAATCATCTTGTCTTCAAGTTGGGTATCTAAGGTTATCCTGATTCCAGGTTGGTTATGGTTTAAGGCATTATTCAGCAGGTTTTCAAAGACTCGCCTGAGCTGTCCAGCATCGGCACTAATCAGCGGCAATTCGGCAGGAATTTGATTAATGAGAGTTGCCTGATTTTTCGCCACCAGTGGCTCGAAATCTTCAACCAAGATTCGCACGAGTTCACCCAGTTGTATGGGTTCGCGCTGCAAAGCAACTCCCGCTACTTCGCTAGCATGAACCTCTAAAAGTGAGTTAATCAGACGCAGTTGGCGATCGCTACTTTGCATCATCCGCTCTAGAATAGACCGAGAAACGGGGATTAAAGGTTGCAGGTTAGAAGGTTGCAGGTTAGAAGGTTGCAGGTTGGCAGGTGAACCTTCAACATTCAACTTGCTAACTTTCAACGCTTCTGACTCCTGACTCCTGAGCAAGTTATTGAGTACCATCAACCAACCCAGAACAGGTGTTCGTAAGTCGTGAGAAACCGCGTGTAGAAAGATATCCTTGAGCCGATGTAGCTCTTGCAGCTCGGTGTATTTCTGTTTCAGTTCTTGGGTACGCTCTTCTACTTGGCGTTCTAAGTTGGTATTGAGTGCCTGTACTTGTTCGTAAAGTTGAGATTGCTGAACAGCGATCGCAACTTGGGTGGAGAGTGCTCTAAGTAAGTCTATTTCAAAGGGCTGCCAGTGACGAGTGCGATCGCATTGGTGGGCAACCATGACCCCAAACAACTTCTTATCACTGAGTATAATGGGCACAGCCAAGGACGCTTTGACCTGATATTGAGCAAAGTACTGCGCCCGTAAGAGGGAAATATTAGCCTGAGTGGTATCGTCGAGCGCCTCAAGATCAACCGATTCAAAAAGCGCTTTCAGTTCTCCGATATAAACCGAATTACCCCGCAACACTTCTAAAACTGAACCCCACTTCGGTGCCACCGATTCAGCGCTAATGTTACCCTGTAATCGTTTATCAAAGTGAGTCATGAAAACGCGATCGCATTCCAAAAACTGTCGGACTTCTGCAACAGTTGTCTGAAGAATGCGCTCCAGATCGAGGGATTGCCGAATCCGCAAAGCTATTTGTCCCAATAAGTGATCGCGTTCAGCATTCAGCAGACGCTCTTCCTCTGCAAGCTTGCGATCGGTGATGTCGCGTACAATCACCAATACTTCGTCTTCCCCACACACAACAATCCGTGCTTCCCAGTAACGCGGGTTTCCATTGATCGGCAAATCGTACTCTAAAGTTTGGATGGTGCGACGCGAGAGGACTTTTGCCATGAGCTGCCTAATCACCTCGGCAAGGGGTGTTGGTAAAATGTCCTCTACCTTTTTCCCAATCAATTCACTAGCAGGTACCACTAAGTCATTCGCATTTTCCGCGTGGCAGTCCAGATAAATACCATCTCGATTTAAGCGAAAGATTAAATCGGGAATCGCATGGAGAAAAGCACGATTTCTCGCTTCACTTTGACGTAAAGCATCTTCGGCTTGCTTACGAGCGGTAATATCCCGAACCCCCACCACGCGGGCACGTCGTCCCTGATAAATAATGCTTTTCCCAGAGAGTTCTGCGATAAACGTCGTACCATCTTTTTTGAGTCCCACGACTTCCAAGGGTTGATCTGAAGGGAATTGAGCTTTAGTTTGAATTACATCTCGCGAACAGGGAGCGGTAATCTTCAGCGCGGATTGGTTAATCACCTCAGATCTTGAGTAGCCAAACAGTGCCTCGGCAGCATAGTTGATATCGAGGACTATGCCGCGATCATGAATAATTACAGCTTCAAACGTAGCCTCAAAAAAACTCTGTAGACGCCCTTCGCTTGCCCTTAAACTCTCCTCCGCTTGCTTGCGGTCTGTAATATCTACCAGCACACCATCCCAGAGCAAATCCCCGTTTCTCTGTTGCTCTAAACGGGAGGTACCTTGAATCCACTTCAGTTTCCCTGATGGCGTCACAACTCGACCTTCCCAGTTCCAAGACTCACCCATAGCCGCAGAAGCCGCAACCGACTGTTCATAAGCCTCACGGTCGTCAGGATGAATTAAATTGGAAAGCACCTGGAAGTCAGCTTGAATCGCTTCTGGCTCTAACTCATATAGTTCTCGGCAACCCGAACTGGCATAAAGAACTGAACGAGAACCATCGGAACGTTGCAGGAATTGGAAAATCATCCCCGGTACGTTGGCAGCGATTTGTTCCAAGCGTAACTGGCTTTGTTGCAACGCATCAATGGTCTGTCGGTGAGCAATACAGGAGCCAATTGTGATCGCCATTGTCATCAAAACGGCGGACTCATCCTGTGACCATTGACGCTCCGAATGGCAGTCATCAAAGCCAATGAAGCCCCAAACTTTGCCGTTAACAGGAATTGGGACAACCAAAATAGACAAAATTCCCTGCGGTTCCAACAATTGCCGTTCTGGCAAAGATAAGTCTCGCACTAATCCATGACAAGAGTGTCCTGCAAACAGTGCTTCATACCATCGGCTCATACCAACAGCGGCAAAGGTGAGGCTCTGCAACTGATGATTATCGATTTCAGCCGTCACGGTTTCCCGTGCCCACTCAAACCGCTGGCTCATAGCAGGCTCACCCGTCTCTGGATGGGGATGAATCTCAAAAATATAGACTCGATCTACATGGGTAACTTGCGCTAGAGTGGCTAAGGTCTCGTTGATTGCGGTTGCCAAGTCACCGGTTGTTAACAGTTGGTTCGTGGCTTGAGCCACCCCTTGGAGAAGATTTGGATAAGGATGAACGGCGACACCATCAGTCTGCCAGCTTTTTGAAGGTTCGATGTTGTGGGGCTGGGCGTTACTCATTTCAGGGGGCGCAAGTACCAGATAACATCAGTCTAGAAAATGTAAACACTGCTCAAATATTGAGCGATTTAAGCCATTTGTACTACTCTTCATCGATGAAGTGGCGATCGCTTTTCGTGACCCGTAAGTGCCCAAGCCTTGCAAGTAAGCGCACAACAACACATTGGCATCGAATTAGCCTAACGCAAACGTCAGCGATCATGTAGAGGTAATGGGCTGACGCTAACGCCGACCTCACTCCATTCCCAGCCCATTCAGCCAAGTTACTTGAGTAGCTAGCTATACCGACTAACTTAATAGTAAACCGCTCTTTAGCTATACAAATCTAAAATCTAACAGAGGTAACCTTAAACACAAGCTTCTATCAATATCTCTTTAGATTAGATTTCCAATTGATGTAGCTAATTTAACTTCAAAGTTTTTAACCAACAAAATTTGAAAGAACACAATACTTCAGCCTTATCCTCAAGACAGAACAATGAGCGCACAGAATCATAAAAATTCAATCACAAAGCTTGTGGCGCTGATGGGCGTTGCTAGTACCAGTGTCTTCCTAAGTTTTCCAGCGTTAGCACTGATCAATTCTAACTCTAGTAGCTTTGAAGGCTCTCTCAATAATCGCACTCCCCGTGCTGAAACGACTGAGGGAAGTAGGCAATTATTAGCTCAGGCAGGTACTAGTGGCACAGGTGCTGGTGGCACGGGCACTGGTGGAACTGGAACAGGCCAAACCGGTACGGGTGACACGGGTGCTGGTGACACAGGTGCTGGTGGGGCTGGAACAGGTCAAACCGGTACAGGTGGCACGGGTACTGGTGACACAGGTGCTGGTGGGGCTGGAACAGGTCAAACCGGCACGGGTGGTACGGGCACTGGTGGAACTGGAACAGGTCAAACGGGCACTGGTGGTACGGGCACTGGCGGAGCCGGAACAGGTCAAACGGGCACTGGTGGAGCCGGAACAGGTCAAACCGGTACGGGTGGCATGGGTGCTGGTGGTATGGGTACTGGTGGAACAGGTCAAACCGGTACAGGTGGCATGGGCACTGGTGGCATGGGCACCGGTGGAACAGGTCAAACCGGAACAGGTCAAACGGGCGCTGGTGGAACTGGAACGGGTCAAACGGCTAGTTTCGTTCAGTTGATGAGAGCTGGATATAGCGCAACCCAGCAAAGAGACTACCAAACTGCTTTGAATTACTTCCAACAGGCGCTTCAGTTACGTCCTAATAATCCTTACGCCAGACGAGCCGTTAGTAATGTACAAGGTTATCTACAGCGTGATGGGCAGCGTAGCACTAACACTACACCCGCTAATCAGAACAGCCGTTAGGTAAAAATTCACTTCTCATCGACTAAGCTGGAGCCGTAATTACGACTCTAGCTTTTTTTTGGCACTCTCGCCGCCTCCTAAGCAGACATATACTTCTAGCAGTTCAGGAAGATTAGGTGATCGCAACTTTTGATGACAATACAATATATGTTTTGAGCGCCAGTTCAACTAGGGTGGGAGTAGTCGTATGGGTTACAAGCAATTCCGAGCCTTTCAATATCTCAATCAGACTCAGTTGGAAAACTTCGTCAGTGCCTGTGAAAAAGTAACGATTCCTGCCGGTCAACGGATTTTGCAACAAAACTCCCAGGGAAACCAGATTTTTTTTGTTCTCGAAGGTGATGTTCGAGTGTTTCTCGACACTCCTACAGGAGAAAGGGACTTATCTAAAATCACAGCACCGACTATACTTGGAGAAATCAGCTTCTTCAGCGGTGAGCCGAATTCCGCCAATGTTATGGCGCTTACACAGATACGGGCATTGGCGATATCCTTTGAAGTCTTGCGCCAGCGTCTGCATAAAGGCGATGCTGCCACTTCCATTGTGATGTTGAATATGGCAGAAGCGATCGCACAACGGGCATCCGCCATGACTCGCAAGGTTGCAGAACTCTACAGTCAGCAGTCCGATGATAAGCTCTCAGAACTCCAGAGTGCGAGTAAGACTCTTTTTGGTGAATGGAGTTTCCTCTAAAAAAATGTCCTCTCTGTAGAAACTGAGAGAACATTTACAGGGTTTGAGGTGCAACGCATGACACTCATGTTTGCTTATCAGCCAATCTAGTCAATGAATATGACGACCCAATGACAAAGAGATGACAATCCTGCATTGATACTCTTGATGGGCACTCAAATATTAAGTCGTCATTACTTAATTACGAATTAGGTTGAACGCCTGTTAGCTAATTCATCTTCAACTAGTTAAGCGCCCTGTTCAGGTTTCGTTATCCCCGTTGTCGTTGATTTCGCAATGCTTCTGCCTTGTCCTTTTTGCCAGCTTTCAGGAATTTCGGGGGAGTCTGGGACGGTCGCGAGCGCAACTCACAAAACTCAAAGACATCCCTGTCCGGTAGAAACCTTACCTTGATTTCTACAAAGGATGCCTGACCTTGTTGTTCTTTATCCAATTTTGGATTGAAGCGAAAAGGCCTGACTGGAGCATCACGCCAAAGAACAGGGAGGTGACTGGCTTTCATAAATCGAACCTTTTCTTCTACAGAAGCCTCCTTGATGTGGTCAAGGCGCTCTGAAGTGAAATTTTTCATGACAGTGATACATGGTATTTGACATACCGGGATGAATTGCCATAATCCAGAAAGTTTAAACTCGAAATCCTGCAATTCCTGATCTATAGTCGAACTGTCCTGCTCGGGTTTGGGAGATTCATTTGCAGAGCGATCGCTGTGGAAACCAATGAGCTGAAAAGCCATTAGGTAGGGCTGTTCTTTCTTAGGAAAGTGCATCACTCTGGGATAGACAATCAAGCGCTGCTGGGACTGACCCGTTTTTTTTATGTGTATTTTGAGCGCTTCATAGGCTTTTTTGTGGGATGAGGCATAGTACAGAGGATAGGTTTTATCAGCGAGCGTTACATGTGCCTTTTTTTCAGAAAAATTGACTTCCCCAACGATGAGCCCTACCGCTTGAAAAATGGCATTGCTGTTTTCTGGCAGAGAAGAGTATTCCTCTTCGCCTGACACAGGTGATGGTTTGATGCGTTTGATAGGTTTCATGGGTTTGAGCGCTTTTGTTGGCTCTACAACTGGCGTTGGTGGCTCAACTGGCGCGGGCGGCTCAACTGGCGCGGACGGCTCAACTGACACGGGTGGCTCAACTGGCGCGGGCGGCTCAACTGGTGCGGGCGGCTCAACTACCTCTGTTGAAGACTCTGGCTGCGTTTCCTCTGGTCTCTTTAGCGGCTTGAGTGCGATCAGCGTTGGCTTTGTAGCCGCAGGTGCTGCTTTGGGTTTTTGTGGCTTCTGTGATTTTTTTGCTGCCATGCCATTCCGGTTTTATTCCTATTTTAATAATTCTTTGATGTCTCGCTCAGTCTAATAACTCAGGTGCAAGCTCAATTGGAAGATAAATCATGACATTAAACACACAGTCACACGCATCGGGCTAAGATGAGCTTCTCAGCCCTAAATTACCGGGTGTGGCTCGTTTGCTTCGGCTCCTCCTCAATTGCCTAATGTTGAGGCAAGCGATCGCACCAGAATCAATGCTCAAATTTTCAATGCTCAAATTTGCCAATGTCCAGAAACTGAGTTTCCAAGCAATTTTCCACTCTAAATCAAATATCTAACTAAGGACAGATGACAGAACTTGTGCCAGACTGGTTGTTGGCTCACTTCACGCTCCGCCTTTAGGGACTTAACTCTGGCAACTTCATGAGTACTTGAAGCAGTGCATAGGTCAGGGCTGGATTTTGGATGAGCTACTTGTTCACCATCTGCGTTGAATCAATGCTCAATGTTACATGGAAAGTTAAACACTGCCCGGAATGTAAGTGTTTGGCTGTCAAAAGTCTGGATGAGTTTTTCGGATGCCTGAAGTGTCGGGAACTACCTCAAGAGCAAGTCAGTGATTCCCCACAAGGGGGATGTGTCTATTGTGGTAAACCTTTAATTATGTTAATGGACGCTTGCCTGACTTGTGGAAATCAACCCAGGCATTCATAGGGATTGGGAACAATCAACTAGATCGCATCCTCTAATCTCCTTGATAGGCTGGGATAGGTGAGGCTATAAGGAGCGAGATGTCCCAGAGGATTGTGCAAGGCGAAACCATTGCCGCGATCGCAACGGCGGTTGTCCCACAACAGGGAAGTGTGGGTATTGTGCGGATGTCGGGTCAAGATGCGATCGCGATCGCTTATACCCTATTCCACGCACCAGGGCATCAGGTTTGGGAAACGCATCGCATCCTCTACGGCTATGTGCGCCATCCCCAGACAAAACAGGTAGTGGATGAAGCCTTACTCCTGATGATGCAAGCCCCCCGCTCTTACACTCGTGAAGATGTGGTGGAGTTCCATTGCCACGGCGGGATTATGCCCGTACAACAAGTGTTGCAGTTGTGCATTGAGCAGGGTGCAAGGTTGGCACAGGCAGGAGAGTTTACCCTACGGGCATTTTTAAATGGACGTTTGGATTTAACCCAAGCAGAAAGTATTGGCGATTTAGTGGGTTCGCGATCGCCTGCTGCGGCTCAAGCAGCCTTGGCGGGGTTGCAGGGAAAGTTAGCCGTCCCCATTCGCCAACTGCGAAGCACCTGTTTGGATATTTTGGCAGAGATTGAAGCGCGAATTGATTTTGAAGAGGATTTGCCGCCTCTGGATGAAGCCGCCGTTGTCGCTCAACTCGAGCAGGTATTGGCAGAAGTCACCCATATCCTCGCCACTGCTGATCGGGGAGAACTTCTGCGTACTGGGTTAAAAGTTGCCATTGTTGGGCGTCCGAATGTCGGGAAATCGAGTTTGTTGAATGCATGGAGTCGTAGCGATCGCGCGATTGTCACTGACTTACCTGGCACAACCCGCGATGTTGTGGAGTCGCAATTAGTGGTTGGGGGGATACCCGTGCAAGTGCTGGATACGGCAGGAATTCGGGAAACTGTTGACCAAGTGGAGAAAATTGGTGTAGAGCGATCGCATCGTGCAGCTCAAGCAGCTGATTTAGTCTTGCTGACAATTGACGCTTCAGCGGGATGGACAGAAGCTGACCAAGAAATTTACCAGCAAGTACAACATCGCCCTATAATTCTGGTCATTAACAAAATTGACCTAGTCGAAGAAGAACAAAAGAACACCCTTCAATCCAAAATCCACAATCTAAAATCCAAAATCCTTACAGCGGCGGCTCAGAACCAAGGAATTGAAGACTTGGAAACAGCCATTCTTGAGGCAATTCATACGGGCAACCTGAAAGCTGCCAATCTGGATATAGCGATTAACCAACGCCAATCCGCTGCATTAACTCAAGCGAAAACATCACTTCAACAAGTGCAAGAAACGATTTCTCAACAATTACCCCTAGACTTCTGGACGATTGATTTGCGAGGTGCCATTCAAGCACTAGGAGAAATCACAGGTGAGGAAGTGACTGAATCTGTACTTGACCGCATTTTTAGTCGCTTCTGCATTGGGAAGTAGCCTTGTGGATTATAGCGCTTCTCAATTAGACCTGTTTTGAAAGTCTCCTTTCATCCTGGAGTGTGAGCGGTACGCTCATGAATGTCTCTTGCAAAAGTTGATTTTTGTCCCCCAATTTCCAAACTTTGGGGGAGAATACATTCAAAGTCCCCCAGACTTGGGGGATTTAGGGGGCATTCCAGGATTTATGCAAGAGGTCTATTGAATGAGGTACAGGACACAAGCGTGAAACCTAGGCTCAGCAATGCAAGCAAAAAAGCTGATAGCCGATAGCTGATAGCTGAATGCTAACCGCTATATCTTCAAGATGACTTAAAATCCTGATGCTCATTCAAACGTGGATTCACATCTCCAACTTCAGGAGGTGCGATTTTGGATTTGCGAGGGAGTACGATTT
>NZ_DATNPA010000761.1:0-10786 GCF_036703385.1 Allocoleopsis sp.
GTTGAGGTTTACCAAGCCTACGCTGACTACAATGACATGATGCAGCTGACGGAGAATCTGATTACTACCGTCGCGCAAGAAGTCTTAGGAACGCTGCAAATCAATTATCAGGGTGAAGTCATTGACCTGACACCACCTTGGCGCAGAATTACCATGCATCAATTGGTGCAGGAGAAGACGGGTTTAGATTTTACTCAGTTTAAGACCCTTGAGGAAGCTAAAGCGGCGGCTCGTCAAGCAGGTATCGAGGGTGTAGATGCTTGTCCATCGATTGGAAAACTGCTCAACGAATGCTTTGAGCAAAAAGCTGAGGAAACCTTGATTCAGCCTACATTTGTCCTGGATTATCCCGTGGAAATTTCTCCTCTTGCCAAGCCACATCGGGAAAAGCCCGGTTTAGTGGAGCGCTTTGAACTATTCATTGTGGGACGTGAGACAGCTAATAGCTTTTCCGAGTTGACCGACCCCATCGACCAACGAGAACGTCTGGAAGCGCAGGCCGCACGGAAGGCAGCAGGAGACTTGGAAGCGCAGGGCGTGGATGAAGACTTTATCACAGCCCTGGAGTATGGAATGCCACCGACTGGCGGACTGGGGATAGGGATTGACCGCCTCGTGATGCTGTTAACCGATAGTGCGAGTATTCGGGATGTCATCGCTTTTCCCCTCTTGAAGACCTCCAGCAATGTGATTCGCTCCTTTGACTATGACGAAGCGACTCAAACCCTACGAGTCGAATTTAACACGGGCAGCGTCTACCAATATCGCGATGTACCTAAAAACGTCTACCAGGAGCTAAAGATAGCTCCCTCCATTGGTCAATACTTTAATACCCATATTCGGGAAAAATACGGTCAGGATCGAGAATCTTAAAACGAATGGCACTGACTTAATGAAGAATGTCACTGAATTAAGAACTTTCCTCACTCACCAACCAACCCTTGTGCAGGGGGTCTGGGGGAGGCACTCCGTCCCCCAGTGGGGGGTTTGGGGGGTTTCCCCCCAATCTGGGTTTTTCTCAAACAACGACTACTTTTTGCTTAAGTCAGTGCCATTCGTCTTAAAAGCGTGTAGGGGTACAGTACGCTGTACCCCTACCCATCAATCACACTTAATTAGAAACTTCCGCTAGTTCAATCACACGCTCCTCCAAATCCTTGACCAAAAAATTCAGGGGCTTCTCAGTACGAACTTTATACTTGAGGCGTCGCATTTGCACTCGCATCAATACTTGTTCCAAGCAGTCACGGTCAAAGCAGACGTGGCGTTGTTGGTTTTTCTTGCCCAGGCTTGCCCCGGAGATAACATGCAGCTGAGTATTCTTTTTAAGCTGGTACCACAAGCCCTCAGAACCTCTTAGTTTGGTGGTACTGGCAGTTCCCAGGTTTGCGGTTGACATGTAAAGGGGGTCAAGCGTAGTGGTACCTAACGTTTGCTCGTAGTTGTAGTAGTAGTGTAGAGGTACTTCCGCCGCCGCCAAATTGAGCAAGCCTTCATAAAACTGTCGCGCTAGCTCTAAATCCGACACCATGACAGTGTGAACTTTGGGGGCACTGGTGAGGAACATCCACATGGCACCTGCATAGGCTGCCAATAGCATCACCATAATGCCCTGAGTGGAGAACAGGCTATCTAAAGGAATACCGGGCAAGAATGAACCCAGAGGTAGGGGTTCAAGCAGGAAGGACATAAAATTCACGGATAGAATCATGAACTAAAAAGGCGTGATAATCCGATTTTAACTTTGATGGCTCGGTTGTCCCGTCATCGGTAAGATTATTAGCACAAGACCTGTCTCTATGATGTTACTAATTTTAAGTAAGTTCCATCATCACTTCCTCAGAACACAGCTTGAAGCATCGGTTGAGGACAAGAGTCCTTGCCTGTTGTCATTCCTTGCTGAGGCTGAGAAACTGGAGTGCTAGTAACACCTAACGACCTCTTTCTCTAGTGAGCGGTCGTAGATATAGTAGGAAGCATCTGCTCTAATTTCCTGAATCCAGCTGTAAATTAAAGATTGTGCAAATTCCGCATTTTTCTGAATCCAATCACCCGATTGTCAAATCGCTGTTTCATCACAGCGACCAGGAATTACTCACCCTGTTTCAGCGTCATCCGGAGCAGGGGAAATACTTCACAGCCATTTTCTGCCGCTACAGTCCGATTGTCTATACGTTAATTCGGCACTCGGCGCGATCGCCTGTGCAAGCAGAATACCTATTTGCTCTGACTTGGCGTCATATTTTCTACGAACTCAGTGGTTTAGATTTACGCGACGAAACCACTTCGGGGACTAGTTCCTTTCAAAACTGGCTGATCAATATGACGGCTTTCTGCATTAACCAAGCCGATCTGCCGCCAGTGGAGGAAATACACTACAATCTCAAAGCCGCACCGCCGCCCTTGTGGTGTTACATGGAACAGGCATTAGAGAAGCTGCAACCCGTGATACGGTTGATGGTGATCATGGCTCAGACATTTCACTGGAGCGAAACACGGATTGCAGCCTATCTGCAAGCGGAGGGAGAAGTGATTTCACCAGCCCAAGTTAGAACTCAGCTCCAGAATGGCTATCAAATCTTGGAAGCTACCTTACCTGAAGATATTCGCCTAATCTATTTGGCTGAGGCGGCAACGGTTCTACAAGGAAATTCCCAGGTCAATGCTCTATCCGTATAGGGCAACAGATTGAGATGTGCAATGAGCTAAAAGCTGAAGTGGTTAGTGAACTTTAGCAATCGGGGAGAGTGTGATGACTAGAGAGGGTTGGTCGGTCGTGAAAAACGCCAAAGGGGTGATTCAAAGCACTTCATACCTCATATCTTGTACCAGTTGCAACAAGCAGGCAGGAAATAAATTTCCTGCCTCACAGCTAAAGTCGTCTAAAGACGACTGGATTAGAGTTTTAGTCCACTTGAGTGGAGTTGAGCTATTAGCCCGGAGTTTTAACTCGGGGCTAATTTGGGGGCTTACCCACAAGGGTAGAAGAGGTCAATCATATCCTTTGGCAAACCCAATAGGGCTGTCGCACTCTACTGGGCGATCGCTGGGCAATAGCTTCTGCACAGCAGTGGCGCTAACCCTCAACGTCTTGATACTGCTCAGTAGTACGGGAGTTCAGGCTCAATTTGTTCCCCCTGGTGTTCGCTCAGTTGAACTTGATGAACAACTGGATATCCCTTTAAATAATGGCAGCCAAGGGGAAGAGCGAAATCAGGCTGATTCCTTTATGCGACTCGGAGGACAGGCGCAGCGGCAGGGGAATTATGCACAAGCGATCGCCAACTGGTTGCAGGCACTCAACATTTATCAGCGAATGGGTGACGTTGAGGGAGAAGGTCTGACTTACGACTACATCGGTGTAACCTATGCGAAAATCGGTCGCTATCAGCAAGCAGAAGACGCCCTACGACGGCGAGTCGGGATTGCCCGTTCGCGCCAAGATTTTCAAGGACAGATTTATGGCTTGAATAACTTGGGTACCATTTTGCTGGAATCTGGAAGTCCTGAATCTGCGCAGCAAACTTTTGCACAAGCCCTGACGATCGCCCGTAGTATTAAACATAGAGCGGGTGAGGGCTTAAGCTTGAGTAACCTGGGTTTAGCAGCAGCGGCGCGGGGCGATTATTTTGAGGCGATTAAGCGCTACGAAGCTGCCTTGGTTTTGCGAAATCAGTGGGACGATGCCCAAGGGGAAGGGAATACACGCAATAATTTGGGAGATGCCTATCGGGCTGTCAATGCCCACAAGGCAGCCTTAATCGCCTATCAAGGGGGACTGCGACTGTCTCAAGCGACGCGCGATATCCCCAATCAATTTCGTGCACTTAGGGGTTTAGTACAGTCCTATAGTGCCCTGAAACAGTATCCAGCGGCGCTGAAAATCCTTGAGCAACATAGGACTCTTGCCCAAAAACAGGCAAACCGTCGTGAAGAACTGCTCTCGCTGCGGTTGACGGCACAAATTTATAGCACTACGGGAAACTGGGCTACTGCCCGAACTCTTTATGAAGAGGCGATCGTTCTAGCGAATGCTTTAGGAGAAACCCAGGAAGAAGCTTTCTTACGAAACGATTTGGCTCAAATTATTTATTATCGGATGTCTAATTAAAGGCTGAAGTAGAAAATATAAAGTAGAAAGTATGAAAAGTTCTTAGTTGCTGGATTAGAAGGAAATTTAACGTCTCACCAACCAACTATTAGCTCATGTGCATCTAAGTAAGCCTAATCGAGACGGGCTTTTCGGCTCATTCCACAAGAAACAAGCTAAACATCAACAGGATGTTAAAGTCAGGGTCGTTTACCGATATAAAAGTTAGACCAGGGCTTTAGTGAGGAGGCATCAACCCAAAACTGTCGGGTTCAGTCTTTTTTCTCCTTCTTCCTGGCCTATCCTCTCCTGTCAGTTCGACGCTATGTACTAAGCGTATACGCTCAAACGCTAACCACACTTTATACTTTGGCAAATTTATTGTTTAACTATGACAGAAAGCTCTAGCCTACCTGTAGACTCTCCCATCAAAGCCAGCCCCAACATTACCTTTGTCTGCTGTGTTGAATCCGGATGGCTCGAAGCTCAAACCATACGCATGGTAGAAAGTCTACGCCGATGGGGAGGGCAGTTTGCCAATGCACCCATTATTGCTGTTAAGCCCCGTTTGGGTCCTCCTATTTCCCATAAGACACGCCAGGTATTTGACCGATGGCAGGTAGAGTATCTTCCGATTCAGGTAAAGAAAAAGAAGCGATATCCTTGGTTTCGATTCTTAAACAAGCCTTATGCTCTGATCGAAGTAGAAGAGAGAAGCACATCCGAATACATTTGTTGGTTAGACAGCGATATCCTGTTTCTCGGCGAACCCGATCAACTCCTCCTCAAAGAAGAAGAAGATTTTGTTGCCTGTGCCTCTGACAAAAATATTGGTACGGCTGGCCCGGAGGATGCTTTTGAACCTTACTGGAAGGAGATTTGCCAAGTCGTCGGAATAGACGTTAAAGACCTCCCTTGGGTTACAACCCAAATGGAGGGAAAACGCATTCGTCTGTACTGGAACAGTGGTATTTTTGTTTACCGTCGAACAACCAGTTTGGCGAAGCATCATTTAGAAACATCCGTTCAACTCCTTGAGTCTTGCATCGCCAATCATAACGCTGGAATTTATTTTACCGATCAGATAGCTATTGGTTTAGCAATGGTAAAAATGGGTCTCTCCTGGCGTGCTTTGCCCTACTCCCATAACTACACCATGAGCAGCCTGATTCATGAGGAATGGTATAAAGAGCAGCAACTCAAAGAAGCCTTAATCATCCACTATCATGATGCGATGTGGCCTCATTTTTGGCCTGAATTCATGAAATGTATGGGTGATACTCATCCAGATGTCGCTGACTGGCTTAACTCTCTGGGACCCATGAAAAATGAAGCTTCTGCTCACTGGCGCGCTGTCAGTAAAACCCTTAACTTTTTGCGATCGCAAAAAGAGTCAGCCTATGCGAAGTTATGTCGTATAGTTTAGACGTTGATATTTATTTACGTTAAGCGAAACACATCTGCATAGGCAGCATCTGGCTGAACTTTCCTTGCCTCATCGGGTGAATCATAAACGACTAAAATTGAATCTGACTCACCCAAACAAGGAAAAAGCTATCCTTGGCTCTCTGCAAGAGAGCTAATTTTATTAAATGAGTTGTATATGGCTTTTCGTGTTACTTCTTGCCTCAGCCTACCGCTTTAAGCCAGGTGTTGAGGCGGCTGTAAAGTGACTGTGCAACTTGTGTGAGTTGGTGCTTGCGATACCACCTTTGGAAAGATCTTTCGTAGTCTTCACCCTGTAATTGATAAGTATTCCAAGCATTGAGTCCCAGCCCAAACCCCCAGAATAATAAAATATACAAAGACCAAGAAAGCTGTCCCTGCATGAGGAGGTTTAGACAAACTAAAAAAAGGTTAACAATTAAATACTTACCAAAACGCCTTTTGAGTTGACTGTGTCGATAGAGATTGAAGTCACGATGCTTTTGCCGCTCCTGTTGCTGGAGCAGCCAATCCTGTTCTGCCTGGAGTAGGGTTTCAGTAGAAATACCTAATTCTCCAGCTATTTCTATAAGCTGTTCGCGGGAAAGTTCTCCACCATCAGATTGACGTGCGATCGCCAAATTGAGAATTTGCTGAACGTCCTCTTGGTGGTAAGAGCGGGAGAGGTTGCTTTTAAAGGCAGTCATACATTTAGAGAGTTATTAATAAAGAGAATGCTTGCCGCTGTAAAAATTAGAATGCCAGTCAAGGCATGTCAGAGCAGCCCTTATTTTATTATGGCGATATCACGAGGAATATCACAGACAACTTCTATTCTCAAAACCGAACCCCTGTGGACGGTTCTTACGGCAGTGGATAGATGAATATTTTTTTTACATTTCGTTACGATGGAATATAGAGAAAGAGACGAATTTAACCGAATGTCTTAATAAAAATAAAAATTTGAGGTAGCCCATATGAATGGCAGTATTCGTGTTGGTAACTTATTTGGGATTCCTTTTTATGTTCATCCATCCTGGTTTTTAGTCCTAGGCCTAGTAACTTTTAGTTATGGAGGCCAACTAGCCGCTATCTTTCCCGGCTTGGGTGGATTATCTTTAGTCCTAGGATTTGTGGCAGCGCTGTTGCTATTTGCCTCTGTCCTTGCTCATGAATTAGGTCATAGCTTCGTTGCGCTGTGGCAGGGAATTGAGGTTAAATCCATCACCTTGTTTCTTTTTGGCGGTCTAGCTGCACTAGAGAAAGAATCAGAGACTCCTGGTCAATCCTTCTGGGTAGCGATCGCAGGGCCAGCCGTCAGCCTCTTGCTATTTGGTCTGTTTACAGCTGTTGGTCTTGGCACCTCTATCTCAGGACCGTTGGCAGCAATGGTTAGCTTAATTGCCTACATCAACCTGATGCTGGCATTATTTAATCTAATTCCTGGCTTACCTTTAGATGGTGGCAACATCCTCAAGTCAGCGGTTTGGAAAATTACGGGTAATCCTTATAAAGGTGTCGTCTTTGCCAGCCGCGTTGGTCAGTTTTTAGGTTGGATTGGCATTAGCTTGGGATTACTCTCGATCTTGGGAATTAGCAACATCGGTAGCTTCTGGACTCTGTTGATCGGTTGGTTCCTGCTGCGAAATGCAGGTTACTCAGCCCAGTCGGCTACCCTCCAAGACAAGCTCATGGGTTTGACAGCCGAAGATGCGGTGATTCCCAATGGCCCGATTGTACCTGCTGGCTTGTCTCTGCGGGAGTTTGCCAATAACTACATTATTGGTAAAGCAGAATGGCACAACTTCTTAGTCACTGATGAAGAAGGTCAATTGCTGGGTGCGATCGCTGTCGATGACATGAGAGATGTTCCGACTTCCAACTGGAATGCAACTCACGTCAGAGAACTGATGCAGCCTGTTGATCGCTCCACAACTGTGAAATCCGATCAATCTCTGTTGGAAGTTGTCACACTTTTAGAACAAGAAAAGCTCACTCAACTGCCAGTCGTTCGTGATAACGGTGTGTTAGTCGGGATTCTCGAAAAAGCGTCAATTATCCGCCTGCTTGAGCAAAGAGCGCAAGCTAAGCCTGCTTAACAAACGATTCTTTGTAGACTAATACTCTTACCTCCCTTAGATTGAAAGCCTAGCCTCTTTAATAAGGGAGGCTTTTTTATGGTTGAGCCGAGTGGCATAAACTACTACTGATCATTAAAGCAGCCAACTTTTTGTAGCAAAATCAGCAGGCTTTTCACTCTCTTTTTGAATGGGTCGCCCTGACCTGTACTCAGGTTCTCTATGTACCTCTACTTTAGGTTGTTGTGCTTTAGGCTGTTGTGCTTTTAGGTCTTCGTTCTCTTTTTTCAGAGTATCAATTTCCTGAATAAGCTTTTCATTCGTTTGGGCAAGTTGGACAGCAGCAGCTTTAGCTTTATCCAGCTCTGTTCTATCCTGCTCTATTTTGCCTAAGTCTTTTTGTGACTTTTGGAACGATTCTTTTTGATGCTCTAAGTCGGATTGTAAATTTGTAATCTTTTGTTGGAGAGAGTTTTCCCTTCTCTGAGCTTCTTCAAGAGCGTCTTTCAAATCATTCAAAGTTTTTTCCTTATCTTGTGCTGCCTTTTCTGCGTCCTTCAGTTGAGCTTTTAACTGAGTGACCGTTGCTTCCAACTCTGCCTTGGTAGGCGCTGAGCGTTTTGTCCGAAAGTTACTTTGTGAATTCATCTTTACAAGTTAATAATGCAAAGAAGGTTTGGCTTTGCATAACTTACAGTTCAAAACAAGCTTAGCTGACACTTAAGGGTAGTTAACCTCCATAACTACACTTACCCTGTGACTACCAGGAATGAATGACTATTGGAGCCAGTGCCAGTCTCAGCAAGTAAAGTTCGATATTGATCTATGCCTGTAGTTGATAACTATTAAGGCATACTAAGCCTAATTTTACTATTTTATTGCCTACTGTTGTTCTAAAATTCCTTACTTTGTTCTTCCAGATGCCTGACCCCCCATTCATGCATTGAATCAATAATCGGTTTCAGGCTCTCCCCTAATGGCGTTAGAGAGTATTCGACTTTGGGAGGAACCTGCAAGTAAACCTCCCGATGAATGATGCCATCTTCCTCCATCTCGCGCAGTTGTTGCGTCAGCATCTTTTGAGTAATACCGTGCAAAGCGCGATGCAACTGACCAAAGCGCTGCACACCTTGGAATAACTCCCGAAGAATCAAGACTTTCCAACGTCCGCCAATGACCTCTAGGGTTCTTTCCACCGGACAACTTGCTCTCTCGGTACTCGCTGTTTTGGCTTCCATAGTATCTTTTTGGGTACTACCTTACTTTCAAGTGCATACTTTCCATAATAGCTTTACCTAGTTTAAAGTATAAATATGCATAAAAGATACTCAAGAAGAGCGAAGGATAAAAACTTTTCGATACTTCATCCTTGATTCTTCAGGTATCAATCCTTCCAGGAGAACCCAATGAGTGAACCTGTTATTGCTGACAAAAAACCGACTGTCCTGGAACTAGAAGCAGGAACTTACTATTGGTGTAAGTGCGGTCAATCTCAAAATCAGCCCTTTTGTGACGGGGCTCATCAAGGTACTGAATTTCTACCACTAGCTTTTGAGTTAACCGAGAAGAAAAAGGTAGCGCTTTGTAACTGCAAATATACGGATAATCCACCGTATTGTGATGGTACTCATACTAAACTTTGAGCCATCCAGCTATTCAGGATTCTGTTTGTATTTAGATAGGAGGATGCCATGATAACAGTTAGAAAGGCTGATGAGCGAGGACATGCTAATCACGGTTGGTTAGATACCTATCACACATTTTCCTTCGCTAACTATTACGACCCCAAGCATATGGGATTTCGCGCCCTGCGGGTGATCAATGAAGACTACGTAACCCCTACGGCTGGTTTTGGAACACATGGACATCGGGACATGGAAATTATCACCTATGTCCTGGAAGGGGCTTTAGAACACAAAGACAGTATTGGGAACGGTTCGGTGATTCAGCCGGGTGATGTACAGCGCATGAGTGCTGGTACGGGAATTATGCACAGTGAGTTTAATCACTCGAAAACAGAACCCGTTCACCTGCTGCAAATTTGGCTGTTACCCGAAAAGAACGGATTGCAGCCAAGCTACGAACAGCAAAATTTTTCACCTGCAAAGACTCCCGGCCAACTCTGTTTAGTAGCCGCTAGAGATGGTCGAGAGGGTGCTGTTACAGTTCATCAAGATGTGGATTTGTATGCTGCGGTTTTGAGAGCAGGCGATCGCACATCCCATACTCTCAAGCCTCAACGCCATGCTTGGGTACAGGTGGCGCGGGGTTCGATTACTCTAAATGGACTGTCACTGGATACCAGTGATGGAGCCGCTATCAGCGATGAAACAGAGATTGCGATCGCAGCGACTCAAGATGCCGAGATTCTGCTGTTCGATCTAGCCTGAGTTGCTCAACCTTCAAGAGGAAAATCTGCTCCTCGCGAACTCCTCAAAACACGAATCTCTGTGCCAAATTCCCTCTATTGGATGAGGTCAAAAAAGGCACTATCCAGTTCGTAGCCTAACAGTTGAGCCATTGACTGCGATCGCGATTGGCTGGGAATTCCCTGTGACTTGAGCCAGTTCGTGAGGACAAAGACTTTTTGCATCACGAAGATTTCTAAAGCTTCGGGATTGTACTGAATCCCTTCTGTGCGGTTAAATTGGTGCGGCACCAGCATGGCAGTGTAGCGAGCAAGTTCACCCGCTTTCCAATCCAACAAAAAGGGCATCCAGGGATAGCAGGCGTCCAAGCGAATAAACCACAGCCGCACCTCTGGGATTTCTGAGAGTTCTCGCGGATCAGTCGGATCGCGGAGATAGTCAATTTCAAAGCGTAACTGCTGTTCACAAGACGCTATTGCTCCGTCATTGAGCAGTTTTTCTATCACCGTTTGGGCTGGCGACAAGTCTAGATTGTTAATGCACTCAGAATTGAGTGCGATAAGTCCTTCCGGCATAGCTTCGCTGAGCGCAATGGTTATCGAGTCATCGGTGAAGGCGACATCTCCATCTTCCTCTGAATCGACACCAATTTTCAAACAGGCATGATGTTATGCGATCGCTTTACTGGTATAGCGTTTTCAAATGGGTTGTGAACAGAGGGCTTACTAAAAGCTTTATCCAGTAAAGGTTACACTTTACATCCCAAATGAAAACACTATATCTAGTGATGCGATCGCATTTTCTTTAGGTGGCAGAAGCGTCAT
>NZ_DATNPA010000762.1:0-27446 GCF_036703385.1 Allocoleopsis sp.
CTGTCGTGCGAGTTTTTCCTCGGTGAGGCGCTCAAAGCAGTAGGGACAGGAAATGCCCTCTTGATAATGAGGTGAGACTTTATCATCTTCAGCAATCGGATGCCCACAACTGCGGCACATTTCATGAGTTCCGGCTTCCAACCCGTGCTCTACAGCGACTCGTTGATCGAAGACAAAACATTCTCCTTGCCACAGGCTTTCTTCAGGTGGAACTTCTTCTAAATATTTGAGGATGCCGCCTTGGAGATGATAAACCTCTTGGAAGCCTTGAGCCATCATTAATGATGTCGCTTTTTCGCAGCGAATGCCGCCAGTGCAGAACATTGCCACCTTTTTATGCTTGGTGGGGTCAAGGTGGGTGCGAACATAGTTGGGAAATTGGCGGAATGAAGCCGTTTTGGGATTTTGCGCTCCTTGGAAGGTGCCAATACTCACCTCATAATCGTTGCGGGTGTCGATTAGGGTTACTTCGGGATCGGAAATTAGCGCATTCCACTCCTGAGGACTGACGTAGGTGCCGACGCGATCGCTCGGATCGATTTCGGGTAATCCTAGGGTGACGATTTCTTTCTTCAATCGCACTTTTAGGCGATCGAACGGGGGAGAATCAGCAGGGGATTCTTTATGTTCTAGGTCAATTAGACGTGGATCGGAGCGCAAAAAGGATAAAACGGAGTCAATCGCCTGACGGGAACCTGCGATCGTGCCGTTAATGCCTTCGGCAGCCAGCAGAATTGTTCCTTTAATGCCTTGGGCTTCGCAGTGTGACAACAAAGTGTCTCTTTTTTCGGCAAAGTCCGGCAACTTGACGAATTTATAGAACGTTGCAACAACTTGAGTCATTTCCCCACTCAACTGGATATGTAGCAATGTTTTACTCGGGTTTCCAACTTAGCCTAGCAAAGGCAAGCTTCTAGGAGGATCAGTAAGACAAGCAAATTTTTGTCGAATGCTCTGTTCGCCAGAGTAACGCATTCAAGCCTGACGATTGGTGCGTTACGGCGAGAGCATAACACACCAATCGTCTTACTTCAGATGATTTGGAGCTAGAAATTTTTTTCTTAGACCCCCTTTTTTAATTGAACCTGAGAAGCTATAATAACGAGAGTGGCTGAAATTACCAGTTACATTTTGGGGGTTTAGCTCAGTTGGTAGAGCGCCTGCTTTGCAAGCAGGATGTCAGCGGTTCGAGTCCGCTAACCTCCATTTTACATTCGCCAATTAAATGTCGCGATTCGCATTCATGTAGTTTCCCAAGTTGCTAGTTATCCGCGCGATCGCACGCAAGTGGATGAGAGCCAGTAGACCACCGCTAAAATTGTTGAGGGCTTAGTATGGAGTTGCGGAACATCCTCGCTACGGCCTAATCTCTAATTTGCCGTAGGCTTCCTAACTCCAGATAAGACATGCCTCGATTCCTTCTCTTTCGAGTCTGTCGCCACTGATTTAGAGGCGCTATATCAGTACAATAACCTACATTTGTTGCCGTTTTCAACCGGAGATTTAGTGGCGGGATATATTCACTAAATCTTTGGCTGCACTCCCCTACCGTTCGATGTAGCAGCGGTGATTAGGGAAAGCTAATTCCGCTAGGGTTGAAAAATTGCTTCCGTTAAGCAATTTTTAAATTTTTAGCAGTTCGTAAATATTCTTGTTGAGAGAACAAAAATGAACCTTACCATTGCGAATTACAAGATTATAGAAGTTATTTATGAAGGTTCCACTACTCGTGTTTATCGCGCTTTGCGAGAACCAGAGCCAATCTCAGTGATTATTAAAACTATCAAATCGGAATATCCAACTATAGAACAGATCGCCCGATTAAGACATGAATATAAAATTATGCAATCATTGGACATTGAAGAAATCGTTAAACCGTTAGCCTTGGAAAGATACAAAAACGGTATAGCGCTTATTTTATCAGATTTTGGCGGAGAAACTCTTACAAAGCATGTTAAGACTAGAAAATTTGAATTAGTTCATTTATTACAAATTATAATTCAGGTCTCTTCAATTCTCGATCAGCTGCATCGAAATCATATTATCCATAAAGACATTAAGCCTCAAAACATTTTAATTAATGCCCAAACAGGTCAGGTAAAGGTTATTGATTTTAGTATCTCATCTTGTCTATCCATAGAAAATCATAGCGTTAGTAACCCCAATCTAATTGAAGGTACCCTCGCCTACATGTCACCGGAGCAAACCGGTAGAATGAACCGCTCAATTGACTACCGAAGTGACTTTTATTCCTTAGGCATTACTTTTTATGAAATGCTGACAGGACAGTTACCTTTTCAAGCTGCTGATCCCCTGGAATTAGTTCACTGTCATATTGCTAAAACACCCCTCTCTCCTATAGAAGTCAATCCTGAAATTCCCCAAACCGTTTCCGATATCGTTATGAAATTATTAGCGAAAACGGCTGAGGAACGATATCAAAGCGCCTTGGGATTAAAGGCTGACTTGGAAGCTTGTCTGAAGATGCTAGAGGAGTCTGACCAGATTTCCCCCTTCCCTGTCGGTCAACTAGACTTATACAGTCAATTTCTTATTCCTCAAAAGCTTTACGGTCGGGAAAAAGAAGTTACTCTGCTCATGGATGCCTTTGAACGAGTCAGCCTTGGGGCAACGGAAATAATGCTAGTCAGCGGTTATTCAGGAATTGGTAAATCTTCGTTAGTTCATGAAGTTCATAAACCCATCGTGCGTCGGCGAGGATATTTTATTTCCGGTAAGTTTGACCAATTCAAGCGAAATATTCCGTATGCTTCTTTCATTCAATCCTTTCAGGACTTAATGAGGCAGCTGCTAACGGAAAGTAGGGACAAAATATCCATTTGGAAAGCCAAACTTTTAGAAGCATTAGGAACCAATGCTCAAGTTATTATTGATGTTATTCCCGAAATTGAACGGATTGTTGGTTTTCAGCCAGGTGTTCCTCAATTGGGGCTAGCTGAATCACAAAATCGATTTAATCGAGTGTTTCAACAATTTATTCGCGTCTTTACCCAACCCACCCATCCTCTCGTTCTATTTCTAGATGACTTGCAGTGGGCGGATTCAGACTCTTTAAGGTTGATTCAATTACTAGGTTGCGATCCAGATAGTCAATATTTGTTGTTAATTGGTGCATATCGCGATAACGAAGTTAGCTCGACTCATCCACTGATGTTGACGTTGAAAGAAATGCACTCATGCAACGCGAAAGTGAACAACATTATCCTCCAACGTCTGCATATTACTGATGTCAGCGAATTAGTAAGCGATACTCTTCGTAGTAATACAGAACAGTCAAAGTCCTTGGCTGAGTTAGTGTTTAACAAAACTCAGGGTAATCCCTTCTTCTTAAATCAGCTACTCAAATCTCTCTACCAAGAAAACCTGTTGTTCTTTGATTTCAATCAGGGTTGCTGGCAGTGGGATGTTGCTCGTATTCAAAGCCTTGATATCACCGAGAATGTCGTTGAATTGATGGTCAACCAAATTCAACGACTTTCGCAGAAGACGCAGAATGTCTTAAGATTAGCCGCCTGCATTGGCGACAAATTTACCTTAGAGGTTTTAGCAATTGTCAATGAGAAATCTCAGCCAGAAACAGCCCATGATTTGTGGGAAGCACTACAATCGGGTCTAATTATGCCCCTTTCTGAGGCTTATAAAATTCCACTGGCACTTGACCTAGAAACATCAACAACTTTGCAGGTTGAGCCATTAAAAATTGGCTACAAGTTTTTGCATGATCGCGTACAACAAGCCGCTTATTCTCTTATACCAGAATCACACAAAAAAGTAACTCATCTAAAAATAGGTCAATTACTTCTAAAAAACACTACGCTGACAGAACGAAAAAGAACTATTTTTGCCTTAGTCAACCAACTGAATCATGGCATCGATTTACTCACCTTAGATTTAGAGAAATATGAGCTGGCTGAACTTAATCTCATAGCTGGTCAAAAAGCGAAAGCAGCAACGGCGTATGAGGTGGCTATCCGCTATTTAAATGTAGGTTTGAGCCTATTGACAGATTCTAGCTGGAATCAGCACTATGAACTAACATTAGCTTTACATCAAGAAGCCGTAGAAGCGGCATTTCTTAGCGGTGATTTTGACCAAATGGAACACCTAGCTGAGATAGTGCTGCAACAAGCTAAAACGCAGTTGGATAAACTAAAAACTTATGAAGTGCAAATCAAATCTTGTGAAGTGCAAAGAAAACTTCTTGAAGCGGTAAAACTTGGTTTACAAGTTCTGGAAATACTAGGAATAAAACTTATTGAATCACCCACTCCATTAGATATCCAGACGGCTATTGAGGAAACAACAGCAAATTTAGCAGGAAAAGACACAGAAGATTTAATTAATCTGCCGTCAATGACAGATACAAATAAGCTAGCGGCGTTTCGGCTCATAGCAAGTTTAGTTCCTGCTGCCTATCAATCTGCACCTGCACTCTTTATTCTCATGGCTTGCCAGGAAGTGAATTTATCTATTCAACATGGAAATACTCCTTTGTCAGCTAGTGGATTTGCTGATTATGGAGTGGTTTTTAGTGGGTTGTTACAAGATATTGATAATGCTTATAAATTTGGACAATTGGCTGTAATTCTCTTAGAACGTTTAGATACTCGTGAGGTAAGAACTCAGACCTTATTTAAGATTGCAACATTTCTCATGCATTGGAAACATCATGTCAGAGAAAGTTTACCTCTTTTAGAAGATGCTTACTTGAGCGGATTGACCAATGGAGATTTAGGAAATACTGGATACTCAGCCGCTTATAAATGTCAATATTCATATTGGAGTGGACTGGAACTAAAAAGCCTTGAACAAGAAATGGCTAGTTATAGCAAGGCAATTGCTAAAATTAATCAAGAAACCGCTTTAAAATGGCATCAAATATTTCATCAGGCCGTTCTGAACTTAAGAGGCTCGGCGGAAAACCCTTGCTATTTAAGGGGGAAAGCTTACAATGAAGAGCAATTATTACCCTTTCACATTCAACTCAATGAGCGAACCACAATTCACTATGTATTTCTGAATAAATTAATCCTGTGTTATCTATTTGGTGATTTTTTTCAAGCTGTGGAAAATGCTAACAATGCCGAGCAGTATTTAGATGGAGTAAGCGGCTGGTTCATTGTGCCATTGTTCTATTTCTACGATTCTTTAGCACAACTGGCGATATATCGATCTCTGCCAGAATCACAACAAGAACACCTCTTGAGGAGAGTATTGAATAATCAAGAAAAGATGCAAAAATGGTCAAACCATGCTCCAATGAATTTTCAGCATAAGTACGAGCTTGTGCAGGCCGAGAAAGCGCAGGTATTGGGACAAATTGTAGAAGCTATGGATTTTTATGATCGCGCGATCGCAGGAGCTAGAGAACAAGAATTCATTCAGGAAGAAGCACTAGCCAATGAACTAGCCGCGAAGTTTTATTTCTCACTAGGTAGAGGCAAGGTCGCGAAAGATTATTTAAGTGAGGCTTATTATGGTTATGTTCGCTGGGGAGCCATTGCAAAACTTAGGGATTTAGAAGCTAGATATCCTGAAATTTTTTCCCAGATACTGAAGCAGTCAAATAGCCATTTAGAGGTGACTATTACCCCGGAAGTTGGGGTTATGGGGAGTTTTCAGATTCTGGATTTTGCCAGCATCACGAAAGCCTCACAAGTTCTTTCGGGGGAAATCGTCCTCAGTAAGTTGCTGACGAAGTTAATGCAGATTGCAATCGAAAACGCTGGTGCAGAAACAGGATTTCTGATTTTAGAAAAAGCAGGAAAATTTCTTATCCAAGCATCCGGTAGAGTCGATCAAGATGAGGTAACGGTTCAGCAGTCTCTTCCTGTAGATACAAGCCAATATCTACCAATATCAGTGATTAATTATGTTATCCGAACACAGGAATACGTTGTTCTTAATGATGCCACCCATGAAGGATTTTTTACGACTGACCCCTATATCCTCAACCAACAACCAAAATCCATTTTATGTACACCAATTTTCAATCAGTGTAATCTCATTGGTCTGCTTTATCTGGAAAATAATCTAACACCAGGAGCTTTTACACCAGACCGATTAGAAGTTTTAAAGCTCTTATCTTCTCAAGCGGCAATTTCGCTGGAAAATGCTCGTTTGTATAATGATTTGGCACAAGCCAATGCTAGCTTACAACGCTCTCATGAGCAATTAGCCGAGTATAGCCGGACACTGGAGGCAAAAGTTGAAGAGCGAACGCTGGAATTACAGGAAAAAAATAGACACCTGCAACAGGAAATCCGCGATCGCAAACGAGCTGAAGAAGCCGCTGGCGAAGCCAACCGTGCCAAGAGTGAATTCCTCGCGAACATGAGCCATGAACTCCGCACCCCTCTCAATGGAATTTTAGGGTACGCCCAAATCTTTAAAAAAGACAAAACCTTAACTGAGCTGCAAAAAAACGGAATTAGCATCATTCATCAGTGCGGTGAACACTTGTTAACGCTAATTAACGATATTTTAGATGTTTCTAAAATCGAAGCCCGGAAAATGGAACTTTTCCCAAAAGATTTCTATTTTTCAGATTTTTTGCAACAAATTGCGGAAATTTGCCGAATTCGTGCCGAACAAAAGGGTCTTGTATTGATTTACGAAACCTTGACTCCACTTCCCAAAGTAATCAGAGCCGATGAGAAACGATTGCGGCAAGTTTTGGTTAACCTACTCGGCAATGCGGTTAAGTTTACGTACAAGGGTCGTGTAACCTTCAAAGTCGGCTACATAATGGAAACTGGGGAGTGGGGACTAGGAAGTAGGAATGCCAATACCCTCTTCCAAAGGGCAACATCCCCAATGCCCAAGCTCCGTTTTCAGGTAGAAGACACAGGTATTGGCATTGCACCGCACCAATTAGAAGAAATCTTTTTGCCATTCCAGCAGGTGGGCGAACACAGTCGGGAGACAGAAGGAACTGGCTTGGGACTAGCAATCAGCCGTCAATTAGTTGAGATGATGGGTACATCACTGAAAGTAAAGAGTACTCTAGGAGAAGGGAGCGTTTTCTGGTTGGATTTAGACTTGCCTGAGGTAGACCAAGGAGCTGATATTGCCAAAGTAGATGAACGCCATATTATTGGGTTCAGAGGCTCTAAACGGAAAGTTCTGGTGGTAGATGATAAGTGGACAAATCGCTCTGTCCTGATCAATCTGCTGCAACCTTTGGGGTTTGAAGTGATTGAAGCGACGAATGGTCTAGAGGCTCTTGCCAAAGCGCGTGAGTTGAAGCCTGACGTAATCTTAATGGATTTGGTCATGCCTGTGCTTGACGGCTTTGAAACCACCCGTCGAGTCCGCCTCTTGCCAGAGCTAGAGGGGATAGTTGTGATTGCCATCTCCGCCAGTGTTTTTGACTTCGATCGCCGACAGAGTCGGGAAGTGGGTTGCGATGATTTTCTCCCCAAACCCGTCCGGGCAGAAGATCTGTTAGACAAATTACGACTTTACTTGGGGCTGGAATGGGTTTATGAGAAGTCAGGAGTCAGGAGTCAGGAGTCAGGAGTTAGTGGTAAAGAGCAATGGATCGAGGACAACCCACAACTGACAAGTCCGGAATCGACCGCTTTACCAGCAGAGGAGCTTGAGGTTTTACTCAATCTCGCCATGATGGGTGACATCAAAGGGATTGTAGAACAAACCGCACGCATTGAGGCATTAGATCCAAAATGGGTGCCGCTCGCCACCCATCTCCGTCAACTCGCCAAAAGCTTTAAAGGAAAACAAATCCTCGAATTATTAAAAAATATGAAGAGGCAAAATGAGCGCTGATACGACTAATGAAGGAGTCATCTTAATCGTCGATGACACACCAACTAATTTAGAAATGCTCTTTGATTTCTTAGCCCTTGCTGGGTTCAAAGTCTTGGTTGCTGAAGATGGCGAAAGCGCGATCGAGCGAGCCGAATATGCCCCACCTGATCTGATCTTGTTGGACGCGCTCATGCCGACAATGGATGGGTTTGAAACCTGCCGCCGTTTGAAAGCGAATAAACTAACCAAAGACATCCCCGTGATTTTCATGACCGCGCTGTCTGAGACAGGGGATAAGGTTAGAGGGTTAAATCTTGGTGCCGTGGACTATATCACCAAACCGCTTCAGCATGAAGAAGTTTTAGCGCGTGTCCAGCTCCATTTACGCCTGGGCAACTTGACGAAAACACTCCAAGAGCAAAATCAGCGTCTGGAACAGGAAATCCAGCAGCGCCATCGCTGGGAAGAGAAAATTCAGGAACAAGCGGCTCTGCTGGACATTACAACGGATGCAATTCTCGTTCAAGACTTGGACAACCAAATTTTATTTTGGAACAAAGGGGCGGAACGCGTGTATGGTTGGACAGCCGAAGAAGCGATCGGCAAAAATGTCCTAAGACTCTTGTATCGCGAAGCCTTATGCGATATCGAAAATCCCTCAGAGCTTGTGGCTGAGTGTGGCTCTTGGCAAGGTGAGTTGCGTCAAGTGACGAAACAAGGTCAAGAAGTCATTGTGGCAACGCGCTGGACTCTCGTGTGCGATGAACAGGGTTTACCCAAATCTATCCTAACGGTCAACACGGACATTACCGAGAAAAAACAACTCGAAGCACAGTTTCTCAGAGCTCAGCGCATGGAAAGTCTGGGAACCCTAGCCAGCGGCATTGCTCACGACCTGAACAATGCACTGACCCCGATTATGATGACGGTTCAACTGCTGGAAACAAAACTTGACGATGAGCAGAGCCAAGAGTGGCTTTCCATCCTGGAAACCAACGTTAAGCGAGGGGCAGATTTGGTTAGACAAGTCCTGTTGTTTTCCCGAGGGCTCGAAGGTCAGCGCACCAACCTCAAGGTAGAGAAATTAATCGCAGAAATTGAGCAGATTGCTAAACAAACCTTTACCAGAGCGATCGAGATTCACACCGAATTACCAACACAAAATCTTTGGACGATTTGTGGAGAAGCCACTCAACTTCACCAGGTGCTAATGAACCTCTGCGTTAATGCTCGCGATGCCATGCCAGAGGGCGGTAATTTGGAGATTTCGGCGACAAATTTGTGGGTTGATGAGAGCTATGCCCGCATCAATCTAGACGCTAAGGTCGGGCCTTATGTTGTAATTACGGTATCCGATAGTGGAATAGGTATTTCTAGAGAAATTATCGATAAAATTTTTGAGCCCTTTTTCACCACCAAAGAACTGGGGAAAGGGACAGGGCTGGGTCTTTCAACCGCGATCGGCATTATCAAAAGTCACGGCGGTTTTGTCAACGTCTATAGCGAAGTGGGGAAAGGAACCGAGTTTAAGGTGTACTTACCCGTCACGCAAACCAGAGAAACAGATTGTATCCCAGCAGATCATCACGAATTACTCGCAGGGCACGGGGAATTAATTCTCGTGGTAGATGACGAAGATTCAATTCGTGAGGTTAGCCAAACTTTGTTGGAAACCAATGGCTACAGAGTTTTAGTGGCGAGTGATGGAATAGAAGCTTTAGCCGTATATACGCAAAATAAGGAAGAAATCAAGGCGGTTTTGATTGATATGATGATGCCATCGATGGATGGGCCAACGACGATTCGTGTGTTACAAAAAATTAACCCACAGGTCAAGATTATTGGTGTCAGCGGATTAGTATCGAACCATAAGTTGATTGAACTCGTTGGAAGTAGCGTCAAAACATTTTTGCCAAAACCTTACACCTCACATGAATTGTTGAAAAATCTACAAGCCGTTCTCAACAGTGAGCAGTGAGCAGTGAGCAGTGAATTATTTCTGCCAACCTGGTCTAGGTATTCCCCCCTGCTTGTTGTGTAGAATCGAGGGGCACTGTGTATCTAGGTCGTTGTGCATCAGTCTGTTGCCCAGGCAGTTCACTGTATTAATCCTGATTGTCCCCGCCCTTATCCCCAGCCTTGGGGGAATAAGTTTTGTAATGGCTGTGGTGCGTCTCTGGTATTGAATAATCGCTACATTCCCCTCCAGAAGTTGGGGACGGGGGGTTTTGCGGCTATCTACACCATTTGGGATATGCGGTGGAATAAAGAGCAGGTGCTGAAGGTCTTGGTGGAAACGGCACCGAAGGCGTTACAGCTGTTTGAGCAAGAGGCTTTGGTTTTACAACGCCTGAAGCATCCGGGTGTCCCCAGAGTTGAGAAAGATAGCTACTTTACGGTGAGACTGGGTTATCCCCCCGATCGCTTACTCTCCTGTTTGGTAATGGAGAAAATTAACGGTCAGACGTTGGAGAATGTTTTAAATGACCATCCTCAGGGGTGTTCCGAGCAAGCGGTGCGGGATTGGCTCTACCAGGCGGCGGAGATTTTAGGTGAGTTGCACCGATCTGGGATTATTCACCGGGATATTAAACCCTCAAACTTGATGCTGCGCGAGGGCACGGGTCAGTTGGTGGCGATTGATTTTGGGGGAGCGAAACAATTCGGCTCGATGTCGATGGGTTCTCAAAGGGTTTCGACGCGCTTGGTTTCTCCTGGTTACAGTCCGCCGGAGCAGATTATGGGGGAGGCTGTCGGGCCAACAGCGGATTTCTATGCACTGGGTCGAACCATGATTCAGTTGCTTACGGGTCAGGAGTTGGAGGATTTGCAAGACCCAGACACTGGGGAGTTACGCTGGCGATCGCAGGCGGTTGTAACACCTGCCCTCGCTGACTTACTCGATGATATGGTACGGCTCGACCCCCAACAACGCCCAGCCACGGCGGCTCAGATTCAACGGCGTTTGGATTTGAGTTATCCAGTCAGCAGGCAGCCGACTTCGCTACCCACCGTGTCGTTATCGGATGCGATCACGGCTTTCCTCGATCAGGGGCTGGCGGTAGCTGAAAAGGTGCTTGGGGCGTTCGGTCAAGGTGCTGTGAGCCTCGTGCGTTTTGTGTTTCGCGTAGTTGCTGGCGTCATCCTCGCTTGTCTGGATACCACCTTGGAAATGGTGTTAGGGGGACTGGGAGCCGCTACGGGGGCTGCCCTTGGGTTTGTTTTGATCAACTGGAGTAACGTAGGCGATCGCTTTATGGAGTGGATCGCGCCACAAATCCTGCTTGTGTTTCCCACTCTTGGGATTACAGCGTGGCGAGAACTGCTAATGTTTGCGATCGCGGGATCGGTCACGGGCTGGGGGTTGACGTTGGCAGGGGGATTTGGTCAAGAGAGGCGTCCAATCATAGCAGGAGTTACAGGACTTCTCGGCTATAGCGTCGGATGGTTCCTGTGGCAGGCGTCGATGTCTCCCATAACACCAAACCTAATGTCTTCTGCACGACCGGAACGGTTACTAGGATGGGTCACTGCCGTTGCGGTTGTTCCCCTAGTGTTGGGGTTGGGGCTACCCAGCCATTACCTCGTTCACGCCTTAGTTGCAGCCGTAGGTACGGGTACGATGTTGGGGGGTTTAGTCTGGCTAAACATACTGCCGATGCAGATTCTGTTGGAAATCTTTTCTCGCTCTAATGCCAGTTTGCCTGATTTCATCTACACTGTTGCTTTTTTTTGTTTGTGGGGTGTCATCCTGGGATTCTGGTTGGGAGTGAGTTATTACATCCTGGTTCCTATACTGCGTTGGTTAGGTTGGCGCTAAGAGCCTATCTGAAAAAACTCGGAGTCATGCGATCGCAAAACTGATTTTCCAGAGCTTTGTATAAAAAGCAACTCCACCAGCTCGCTACTTTACGTAAAAACCGATTGTGACAGTAGAGGGTGCGGAAAGAGGGTTAAAAGCTTTACATGATCAGGATTTCTGCGAATTTTACTCAAAACCCAACAAGCTACCCCAGAGTAAGCTAAAGACAAATGGAATCAGTAAAAGAGTTAGGTTGCTAAGATCAAATATGCCTTTTACGCTCGCACATCCCATAGCAGCAGCTCCGATTTGGTTATGCTCGAAAAGAAGACTAGATTTGCCAAGCCTCTTCGTTGGGTCGATAATTCCCGACATTGAATACTTCTTGACTTTACAACCCAATAGAACAATTGGACATACGCTTCTAGGATTATTAATTCAAGGGCTTCCTTGTTCGATAGTACTCTTATTAATTACTCGTTATGTTTTGATGCGCCCATTCTTGGCTCTTCTTCCGCAGCAAGTAGCTCAACGATTTCCAACCCCAAAGAGCTACTTTAATTTACAATTTGTGCATCTTTTTAATGTTGTAGTGTCAGTTCTGATTGGGGCAGCTAGCCATCTAGTTTGGGATGATTTTACTCATGAGGATGGCTGGTTTGTCGCTCATTCAAAGCTGCTTCAATCTCAGCTTGGGTCTATACCCATTTATTATTTAATTCAACATGGGTGTGGAGTTATTGGAGTTTTCGCTCTGTTTTTATGGCTAGCAATTTGGCTAAATCAAGCTAAGCCTTGTAACCGTGTTGAAACATTAGCCACTCGCTGGAGAGCTTTAACAATCATCTGCATTGCTCTATGTACTTTCGTCTTTACTTGGGTCGCTGTAGAGATACATTATATTGGAGGTGAAACCTTCATAGAGACGTTCGTCAGAGCAGTGCTTGGTTGTATTTCTGGATTATTTATAGGATTATTGCTGTACTCCACAGTATTTTGGATACTAAAGAGTTTCAAACCCTTAAAGACGTTCGGATAAGAATTAACGACTTAGTTCGGCTCTAGCCAGAATTTCAGCCAAGTGAACGCGGCTAACCCTGAAAGGGCGACAGCTATCAGGGGTAAACCTAGACTCAGACGCAGTGTATCCGGCATCACGGCAACGCCTGAAACTGTAACGGCAAAGTACCCTAAAAGCACCTTTTGTAAGCGCTGTACAGTTTTCAATGTACTTCGACTACTTGTAGTTGCACTACGCTACACTTGGGGTCTTCGCGGCGATTAAGATAAATTAAGACTTACGCAAAATTTACTTGAGACACGAACAGTAGCAGTGGGTGCAGCCGACACACCCTAAATTTAGAGTAGCTGCGTAAGTCCGGATGCAGTCGCAGGAAGAACAACTCCATGCTTTCTCGTATTAAAGACTTAGCTGAAAAACTAGCACCACGCCTGATTGAAATCCGGCGTCATCTTCACTCCCACCCTGAACTGAGTGGACAGGAACAGCAGACAGCGGCTTATGTTGCGGGTGTGCTGTCTTCCTGCGGTATCGTCGTCCAAGAGGCGATCGGTAAAACCGGGGTAGTTGGCGAACTGGTGGGTGGTACGGATGACCGCTTGGTGGCAATCCGCACGGATATGGACGCGCTACCCATCACCGAACGCACCTGTCTTGAATTCGCGTCCCGCAAGCCAGGAATTATGCACGCCTGCGGTCACGATGTCCACACGACAGTTGGGTTAGGCACGGCAATGGTGCTGTCCCAGTTGGGCGAGATGCTACCGGGTAATACCCGCTTTTTGTTCCAAGCAGCAGAGGAAATTGCCCAAGGTGCCAATTGGATGGTGCAAGATGGGGCGATGAATGATGTGAGTGCGATTTTTAGCGTTCATGTGTTCCCCTCGATTCCCGGTGGTTCGTTAGGGATTCGTTATGGGGCGTTGACGGCGGCAGCGGATGATTTAGAAATTTTTATCATGGGAGAGTCGGGTCATGGTGCCCGTCCCCATGAGGCGGTTGATGCGATTTGGATTGCTTCGCAGGTGATTACGACGCTTCAGCAAGCGATTAGCCGCACTCAGAATCCGTTGCGACCGATAGTCTTGACAATTGGACAGATTAGTGGTGGAAGAGCACCGAATGTGATTGCCGACCAAGTGCGATTGGCGGGAACGGTGCGATCGCTCCATCCTGACACTCATGCCGATTTACCGCAGTGGGTGGAAAAGATTGTCGCGAATGTTTGCAACATGTACGGTGCTCGTTACGAGATTAACTACCGCCGAGGAGTGCCTTCGGTACAAAATGATTTAGCCCTCACTCAACTTTTGGAAGAGTCCGCCAAAGAAGCTTGGGGAAGCGATCGCGTTCAAATCTTACCCGAACCCTCGATGGGGGCTGAAGATTTTTCCATCTATCTACAACATGCCCCTGGTACCATGTTCCGGCTGGGTGTGGGGTTCCCGAATAAGCCCAACTACCCACTGCACCACCCTCAATTTGAAGTGAATGAGTCTGCGATCGTGACGGGCGTGGTAACTCTCGCCTATACAATCTACCAATATTGGCAGAGACGCCGTTAGGATGTTCTACCTACTGAGAGATTAGCCCTAGCAAACGTTTCGACTAATCTAGGGTTAACTCGAAAACAGGAAGAATCTAAAGCTATGGCATCCTCTACTCGCCTCAAAGGTTTGGAATTAGTTGATTGTGCAAGAGCTAATGCTAAGCAGGGAATTGAAACGGCGGCCGTTCAGTGTGGTTATGGCGATGAACTTAATGCTTTTAGTCAAGAACTGAAGAACGCTTGTAGTGAGATGGGCGTTACATTTAACGAACTCACTGACCTCATTACAGAACAAGATGCTCTGATTAAAACTGAAGGTGAGATTGTTGCCCCAGAAACGGAAACCATACTCTAGAACTTCAAGCGAGTCTGTCAAGTTCCACTTATTTATTACTACTACCAAAACCAGCCGCTTCAGGTGCTGATGTACTTTCTCTGGAACTCGGTTCTAGTTCAGTTTGTCTTGGTTGGGAGCCTGGTGACTCTTCTGATCGGTTTCCAAACTGGGGGATATCCACTGTTTCAGGGTTTCTTCGCGATTCTTCTCTTCGTTGCTGGCGCTCTCGGTTTTGGCGCTGTCGTTGTGAGCCTTTCATCTCAAAGGAAATAGTTGCATTAACATTTTGGCGGTTACTAGAAGATGGAGCGAATCGCCATCGTTGTACGGCTTCAAGCGCGGCTTGATCGAGCTCCTCGTTACCACTGGATGTGGCAATGCGTACATTTATGGTGTGACCCTTTTCATCGATATCGAAGGAAAGTTGCGGCTCTCCTTCTATGTCTTGCTGTCGAGCGTTGCGCGGATAGTCGGGCTTAGGGCATTGGCGGCAAATTAATCCACGGGAACTCGAACCCATACTCGATCGCTTTGGTTCATTTCTTTGGGAGCTAGGTTTGGCATTGACTGAGCCTGTAGCGATCGCTGAGTCACTTCCTGGTTGATTCCCGTTGCCGTTACCTGTGCCGGTGCCGTTCCCTCTACCTGTACCAGTACCGTTGCCGTTACCTGTGCCGGTGCCGTTACCTCTACCTGTACCAGTACCGTTTGCGTTACCTCTACCTGTACCCGTACCTGTACCTGTGCTACTTGCTATGCTGTTTCCTAAACCCTCACCCATGCGATCGCGCTCACCTCTGCTGATACCCCTTGAGTCATCGCGTCCCAAATTTCCTGTTGCTTTCCTCTCTCTTTCTGTATTAGTTGATGAGTTTGCATGGGCTCCCGCTACTTTCTTCTCTGCGGAATTAGGGCTTTGTGTGCCAAGATTTCTCGGCTGCTCTCTTATCCCCTCTAGGGGGTTTTCTTCTTGAGATTGCTGATTTTTTTGGGGAGACGGAACATTCGCCGTAGTTACTGGCGACTTAACAGGATTAGCTTGCGATTTGGGTGGGGATGAAGGCGTTGGTGTTGGGTTTTGGGCTAGTTCTTGCGGTTTTTCTGGCTCCGGCTTTGGTGGGATTACAGGGGAATAATTACCTGTATCAGATCGCTGCCCTTGACGCTCACTGACGGGTGATTGTCTGGGAAACGCTGTCTGGGTTGGCTGTTGCGATCGCCCAAAGGGCAGCGCCAAAGGCGATCGCGTCCCTCTCGACTCACCACCTCTACCACCCTCGACAGAGGAACCTCCTCCCTCCCCACCTGCCCTGCCGCCGAGGATAGAGGAGCCTCCTGCTGAACCTGATCGAGTTTTTTCGTATTTCACCGATTTTTCTTGAGGCTGGGTTGGCTCAACAACAACCACCTCAATGGGTTTAGCTTCCGATGTATACGCTCGTGTCCAAGACAGGGTTGCTCCTAAAATTAGCAGCGCCGCATGTAGCAGTCCCGAACCTACAAGGCTGAAAGCGAGAAAAGATTTCAGCTGTTTGGTTTCCTTTTCTCGTTGTTGTGTACAAACGTTTGATAAGCTCATGCCCTGCGTACCCTCCCCGATCAATTTTGGTAATTGGTAGAAATGGACTTACCCAATTAATCCTTACCCATTTTCCACTAATCTAGGACTTATGCAAAAGTTGGCTCAAAATGTGTTTAATAAATCACAGAGGCACAGAGAAAAGAGAGAAAACAGAGGAGTTTGCGTAAGTTTTATAGTCATCAAAAACTGCTTTGTAAACCAATGCGGAATGTTAGGCCGGGTTGATAAATTCGATTTGCTTTTTCGTAAGTTATATCTGCTAAGTTTTCTAGATAGACGACTAGCCCGATATTTCTAGTGATAGGAACACGGGCGCTCAAATCAAGATTCACCCAGGATGGAATGAAATCTGTAGTACTTTCATCAGGATTGGTAAAGAAGGCTCTACGGGCACCACTGTTGTAACTCACTAAAAAATTAAGCTGCCACCCAGCCGATGCATAACCGATACCGAATTGGGCTACCGAGTAAGGAACCATTGCTAACTGTAAGCCCTTCTCTGAACCCGATTCAATCTTCGCATTAGTATAGGTGTAGTTGAGAAAGCTTGACAACTCTGGTGTCATTTGCCAGCGAAGCGCTGCCTCGAATCCGTTGGTACTTACAAGACCAATATTTGCCCATCGGCCTGCTAGTATTCCCAGGCGGTCATCCAAACGGCTCCCGAAGTAGGTAAACTGTCCGGTCAAACTCGAAGAAAAACTGACATCAAGCCCTGCTGTCCAAGAAGAGCCTGTTTCTGGTTTTAAGTCAGGGTTGGGCAACCAGTTATGAACCGTGTCATAGATATATAACTGGTCTAGACCAGGGTTGTTCTGTAGCAAAGCCCAACTTCCGCGTACAGCTACATTTGGGGTGATAGCCCACCGTGTTCCAACACTGGGATTTAAATAACTACCAAATTCACTATTAAAATTCTGTCTCAGCCCCAAATCTATCTGGAAGGTATCGGTGAGCTTCCAGCTATCTAAAGCGAATAACGCGGTATTTAATCTATCTCTATTTTCAGTTTCATTCAGAGCAATGCGATTTGGATCTGTACTCAACACATCACCATTTAAAACGTTATTTTGTAAATCAACGCCCCAAATCAGTTTATTGTTAGGAGTGATTTGCCATTGATGCTCTACTCTCGCTGTAATGGCTTGTGAATCTAAGGTGCCTGTACGGGAATAAATGTTTTGAGTTGGGCCATAGGTGTTGAAGAAATCTTGGTTATAGGCGAGTGTAGCCCTGAGTACAGAATCTTCACCGCCACCTAGCAGGGTTTTCCAAGAAAGACCGATGTTGAAGGCATCGTGGTCTAGTCGGTCTCTTTGCAGTGGAAAACCGAAATAGATTAGACCTTTACGACTGGTGATTTTATAAGCATCTAAACTAATTGTATTTCTAGAATTTAAATCGAATGTGAGACTACCAAAATAATTGCTAGTAGCGAAATCACCATTAAACAAACGACCTTCTGAGTCGCGATTGGCTGCACCAACCGGGACGTGATAACGGTTATCTGCCTGGTTTTGCTCATAGCCAACGTTGAACTTTAGGGAACCAGTGGAACCACTATAGCTAGCCCGATAATTTAACTGATCATAAGAGCCATATTGTGTTCTGAGGTCTAGTTTAGGGATTTGTTGACCCTGTTTTGTAATAATATTGACCACTCCCCCGAAGGCTCCTGAACCGTACAGAGTGGAACTTGTCCCACTGGATAATTCCACCCGTTCAATTGCACCTACTGGAATACTATTTAGGTCGGTCGTGCCATGATAAGTGTTGATATTAGTACCGATTGGTCTGCCGTTGATCATGAATACAGACTGATTGATCGAAGCTCCTCGGTAGTAAGTACCTGTATGAATATCAGCTCCCTTTCCGACATTATTGACAGCAAATCCCGGTAAACTTCTCAACACTTCTGCTGCACTATTATTCCCTTGTTTTTGGATTTCTTCTTCGGTAATGGTGTACTCTGGAGCAGAATTTTCCGGGAAAATATCTCTCTCCCCCGTCACCGTAATTTGAATTTTATCTTCTCCCTGCGTAGTACTGGGTTGGGTTTCGTTTGTGGGGGTATCTGGCTTTGCTTCGTTATCGGCTTGTTTGGTTTTTGATGGCGTCGCTTCTATTTGTTTCGTTTGGGTGGGACTGAGTTCGGATGGGGTTGATTCCTGAACGAGAAACTTGGCGCTGGTTTGAAGATGCTCTATTTCACTGAGTCGAGGGATATCTGTAATAAGCCTCTGTGAGGGTGAAGCTGCTGCTCTAGCAATGAGCGAGGATGGAATAGATTCACGTTCGTCACTCGTCTGTGTTGAATTGATGTCGTTGGTATCTATCAGGGAAGTTGATTGTCCAATCGCAACTGGCACAATTCCACAGCTGAGCAGAGCAACACCAGGCACAAGAAGATGCAATTTCATGCTTGATTTATTTAATTAAAAGACGCCTCAAACCACACTGTCTGGCTTCTTTAGGCAAGCGCTAATGGGTTAAATTTCGCGTTTCCAGCAAAAAGCCATCAGTAATATTAAGTAAAGCTCCTATTTATGTCAAAAGACAGCTTGTCAAAGTCAAAGCTTTGTTTAAATAAAAAATATGTAAAGTACATTAATTTTTCATCTATGTCAAAAGACAATCTGTCAAACTTTAATGGTAGTGCTTCGCGATATACTAAACGAGCTAAGATACTTGACAATTACCAGGAATAGAATTGATTATTTGAAAGGTTTGAGCAGCTTTTCTTTAGGAATATTTCCTTAGGATTAACTGAGAGTGTTAAATCTCTAAAAAAGATGGCATGAAAGCGAGTAATTGGTTTGAGGCGTGTGGAATCGTCGCATGGCCGCTCTTAGCATTTTCAATTGTGGGACTTGCCATGATTGCAGAGCGGCTGTGGTTTTGGTTTCGAGTTAATCGTCGGCAAAAGCGCGTGGTTCGAGAAGTACTCAGACTGTATCAGCACGATTCAGATGTGGCGATTAGGAAGCTGCAACAGAATGCTGATTTGCCGATCGCACGGATTTTTCTGGAAGCTTTAGAACTCAACCACCCCAGTCCAGAGAAATTTCGTATCGCCCTAGAAAGTGCAGCACAAGCTGAAATTCCGACACTGAAGCGATTTAGTACAGCCTTTGACACGATTATCTCCCTTTCTCCCCTACTCGGATTATTAGGAACTGTTTTAGGTTTGATTACCTCTTTTGCTGCCCTCAATATTGGTGATGTGGGCGGTACTAAAACAGCAGGCGTCACCGCTGGTATTAGTGAGGCACTTGTTTCTACAGCTTCAGGATTGGTAGTTGCTATCTTTACGCTGATGTTTGCCAATACGTTTCGCGGGTTTTATCTGCGACAGATAGCGCTGATTCAGGAGTATGGTGGGCAAATCGAATTGCTGTATCTCGATCGCTATGAACAAGGAGAGGTATCCCATGCGTCTACCCGATGAACCGGAAATCCCCTCCCAAATCAACATCGTGCCGATGATCGATGTGATCTTTGCGATTCTGACTTTTTTCATCGTCTCAACCCTATCTTTAACCCGTTCGGAAGGACTGCCAGTCAATTTACCGAAAGCGGCGACGGTGGAAACTCAACAAACGGCTCAAATTAATGTGTCCATTACTCCTGATGGGCAAATAGCGCTGAATCGCGCACCGATTGAGTTGAATAATCTAGAAGGTGCGGTAGGTCAGTTGATTGGGTCAAGCGCTGAATCTCTAGTGGTTGTTAATGCGGATGAGAAGGTTTACCACGGTCGAGTGATTGCAGTCATGGATCGGTTGCGTAAGGTTAAAGGAGCAAAGTTAGCGATCGCTGCTCAAAAACCTTAGTTCTCAATATACTCTCAAGCGTTGCTGAATAGTGAAGCGGTTAATCGACCCAATCATTCCGGTTGAGGTCGGTTTTTGCTTGTCCTATGTAATGAAGATGGTTCGCTCTCTCGTGCAGGCTGAGAACTGGGGAGCATTAGCGATCGCCTCTTCTCTCCCTAAACCAAAACCGTCTAGCCTGAAATCAATGCTATTCAACTGACGATAGCACACCCGTCTCTCCATGACGTGAAAAGTCAGCATAGATTTCTTGTGCTATGCTCGGCGAACTCTATGCTCTGTAGTTCGTTCGTCCAGCCAAGATTCTAGGAGGGTTAGCTGTGTCAGTCATTCAAGTCAATGGAATCGATTTGTACTACAAGATTCAAGGTTCTGGTGAAAACGAGTCATTACTGTTAATAGCAGGGTTTGATAGTGACAGTTCAACTTGGGCTGCAATGATGCGATCGCTCGTTCAGCAGTATCAGGTGATTCGCTTTGACAACCGAGGAATTGGGCAATCTTCTGCGCCAGATAGTCCTTACAGCATCAAACAAATGGCAGCTGATGCAGTTGCATTGTTGGATTACTTGAACATTTCTCAAGTCCATGTGGCAGGTCATTCGATGGGTGGGCAAATTGCTCAAGAACTAGCTTTGGCACATCCAGAAAAAATCCAAAGCTTGATACTTTTCTCATCTTGGGCAAAGGGAGATGGGAAGTTCAATTCACTGATTGAACTGTTTGGCGACTTGACACAGAAATTAGAGGGAGCGCTTTATCAGAGGGTTTTGTTGCCTTGGCTGTTTACCGATGCCTTTTATTCAACTCCAGGGATAATGGAGCAACTGATCAACTGGATTGAGGATTACCCGTTTCCGCCAACCCCTCATGGACTCTATCACCAAAGCCGAGCCATCCTTGGCAGTGATACTAGCGATCGCCTTGCAGACATTCACGGCCCTACACTCGTTATGGTTGGCAAGGACGATATTGTGACTCCGATCAGATTTTCCGAGCAACTCGCTCAAGGCATTCCCAATGCTGAACTCGTTATCCTTGAGCAGGGTGGTCATGCCTTTGTAGTAGAGTCGGCGGATACTGTAGCGAAGGTAATGCTTGATTTTTTGGAGAAGCATAAGCAAGGTACCTGAATAGCATATGAGGAATAACTACACAATTTTTATTAACTTCACTTCCAATTATATGTTTTACCTGAACCTTTAGGGCCAATAATGATATATAGTATTTTCCTCATTTTCTTATTATCTCTAATATCAGGGTCGGTGAATTACTCATCATAAAATTCTGTTCTTAGTAGGTACTTTAGTGCCGATCACAAGAGAATTAAAGTCCTCACTACAAACTCTTACAGGGAACCTCGGTGAACTCTAATCCCGTTGCCAGATTTTAATCATGCTATCTGCACCGCCACTAGCCATCCATTGACCATCTGGACTGATAGCAACAGCCATTACTGAAGCCAGTGAATCATCGCGGAGAATCCCTAATGGTTGACCCGTCCTGAGATGCCAAATCATCACAGTTCCGTCCGCACTAGCACTGATTAAAGTGGGCATATCCGCGCTAAAAACCACTGACATCACCGGTCCTGTATGACCTTTCAATATACTCAGAAGTTCTAATGTTTCTAGCTTCCACAACTTAATATTTCCATCAGCGCATCCCGCTGCCAATATTTCACCATCTGGCGTCATGGCGAGAGAACACACGGAGCTCAGATTACCGGTGAGAGTGATAGCAGGAGAAGGGTTGATTTCTCCATCCGTAGTATCCAGCAGCTGTAAGTGAATGATTCCATCACCCCCTGCACTGGCAAGGGTTTGTCCATCAGAACTCAGGGCGATCGCACATACCTGTCTAGTCCACTGGCTCACATTACCCAAAAATTCTCCCGTATCCAAACGCCAGAGCTTGATGGTTTCATCTAAACTACCACTAATCAGTGTTTGACCATCCTCACTCATGGCTAGCGATCGCACTGAGCTAGTATGACCTTTCAGGGTGCCAATCAACTCTCCTGTATCCAGACGCCATAAGTGAATCTTCTCATCAAAACTACCGCTAGCTATGATTTTCCCATCCGGACTAATTGCCAGACACAGCACTCCCTTGGTATGGTTCGAGAGAGTGTGGAGAAGTTCTCCAGTTGCTAACTGCCACACCTTAATCGTCTTGTCAAAGCTGCCACTAACCAGAGTTTGCCCGTCTGGAGTGATGGCAAGGGCATGAATCCAGTCTGAATGTCCTGTTAAGGTGTTTAAAAAACTCCAAGTTGGGGGAGGGAGTAATAAATCGGACGGTTCTTCGACAGGAATAGATTCCTGGAAGGGTGCCAAAGTTGGCGATTCTACAGGGATAGTATGAGTGGGAGCTGACGTGAAAGGCTGGAATTCGCTAACAACTGGCACGCCTTCGGGTTGAAGACTGGAAACTGGCTGTTGAGGCTGATCACTTCGGCTGTGTGTAGTATCCGTTAGCTGACGCTCCATCCAATGCAGTTCCGCCGTCGTTGACGCGATCACTTCCTCCAAACGTTCTACTCTGGAGGGAAGTGAGGCACTATTCAGGTATTGCACAATGCTATTGAGAGATTCCTCTAAACCTGCCAATTGTCCTTTGAATTGGATAATTTTCAACGCGCTGGAGTCAAGTTCAGAGGATTCTATCTGAGCCAGATACTCTGGAATCTGAGCTTTTAACGAGGCGATCGCTTTTTCTAGCTGCTGTTCGTGTAAGGTATAGTTCTCTTGTTTCAGTTGTCGCTCTAGCTGATTGATCGTCACCGTCAGCCGACGCTTCATTTGTTCTTCTAAGCGGAGACGATTCAGCAGGTTCAGTAGCAGTGCGATCGTAACAGGAACAGCGGCATAGAGAAGCTGCCCTGTCCTTACGGCGATAACCCAGCCAATAATAGAGGCAAGGATGACTATAAATTCTATCATCAGTAGACGGTGCTTCAACATTTAGCCGCTCTGGCTATTGACGCTCCGCCAGACCCCTTGGTTTAGATAATAATCTGAGAAGTTACACTTATCTGTGTTTAAAGTCCTAAAACCATGCGGGCAATAGAGAAATAAATCAGGACACCTAAAACATCAACCGCTGTAGTGATAAACGGGGCTGACATTAAGGCGGGATCGAAACCAAAGGAACGGAACAGAAAGGGCAATGCTGAACCGGCAACAGAAGCAAGAATTGCGATCGCCACGAGACTCACGCCTACCGAGAGAGCCACAAAGAAATTTCCTTGTAACAAGTAAGCCCATAGTGTCGCGACGCTTCCCAAAGTTGTTCCCAACAGTGCGCCTGCCAGTGCTTCTCGAAACACAATTTGAGCAACTCCCAAATCCCGAATTTCATCCGTATTCAAACCCCGAATCACCACGGTAGAAGATTGAGCACCCACATTCCCGCCAGTGCCTGTAAGTAGGGGAATAAACGCCGCTAGAGTGACGACTTGCTGCAAGACATCTTCTTGGGAGCGGATAATACTACCCGTAACGGTATTGGTGAGTAGCAAGACAAATAGCCAAACCACCCGCTTTCGAGCTACTGCGAATAAATTGGTTTGAAAATAATTGTCACCCTCGGACTGTACACCACCCCCTAACGCATAGATATCCTTGGTAGTTTCTCTCTCCAAAATATCGATCACATCATCAACCGTGATAATGCCGACTAAACGCTCTTCCCGATCTACGACAGGCACCGCGAGAAAATCGTAACGTTGAATCAGTCGTGCCACTTCCCCTTGGGCTGTATCCGTGTGAACATAGACGACATCGCGAGTCATAATTTCACCCAGAGTTTGCTCAGGCTGGGACGTGACTAAATCCCGTAATGAGACAATTCCACTCAGGTGCTGTGACTCATCGGTGACATAGAGGTAATAAATAATCTCGCTGGCATTGGCTAAACTGCGTATTCGTTCTAATGTTTCGCTAACCGTCAAATTCTCTGTGAGGGAGATATATTCGGGCGTCATCAGTCGCCCCGCCGTATCGGCGTCGTAACCCAGGAGTTGGGAGGTTGCGGCGCGTTCCTCCGGACTGAGTTGTTCAACTAAAAGCCGGACGACTTTTGCTGGTAATTCATCAAACAGACGGGCGCGATCATCCGGCGACATTTTGTCAACGATGTCGAGAACTTCCTGCTGCTTGAATTTCTCAATCAACGACTCTTGGACATTAGAGTCAAGATACTCATAAACCTCGATCGCTTCATTTTTAGGAAGCAAACGAAATGCGATCGCCTGCATGGCTTCAGGTAACCCCTCGATCGCTTCAGCAATATCCACCGGCTGTACGGGTACCAGTAATGCTTTAGCCTCTTGAAGATTCCCTTGTTCCAGCAGTATTTGCAGTTGACTACCAACCTGCTGCCGCAACTCACGGCGTGATATCGTCTGGAGGGGAATTTGGTTTTCAGTCAATACAAGCCCCCTATTCAGTCCAAGGTTGAAGGTTTGAAGGTTGAAGATTTGAAGGTTGAAGGTTTGAAGTGTTGAAGGAGAACCCGTTTGCGTAGCGTTCCCCGCAGGAGTAGGGTAGAGGTAGGCTAGGTTGGAACCTATCAACTTACCAACTTTCAACTTACCAACTTTTAACCTGTAACCCATTACCCATTACCCATTACCTATTTACCCATTCCTCAACAATTACACACTAATTTGTGGATGATTTAACTGATACCCAGCATCTTTAATCTTCTGATTCTTCACTCTTGCATTGTAGGGTCGAACGCTCTTCGAGGAACAATCCCAAATCACTTGAGGTAAATGGTGCCGTTTACACACCCTATCTAGAAGTTCGCGAGTAGTGAGATGGGCATCATCCACGAGATTATAAATACCCTGTAGTTGATTAGAGCGAGCCAATTCGATCGCACCCACAATATCATCCAAATGCACCCAATTGGTGGCGTCATAACCATTACCCGGACGGGTTGTACCCGCAACTCCCCTAAATATTTTCACCAGTTCCCGCCCAGGGCCATAAATTCCACCGAGTCGCAGGATACAAACACTCAAGTTATCACTAGATGCCGAGAGTAAAACTTGCTCGGTTTGAGCGAGAATTTGCCCATTGGCGTTAGCGGGTGCAACAGGGGAGGATTCATCCACCCACGCCCCATCTCTATCCCCGTAAACCGCGTAACTCCCCGTGTAAATGAGCTGTCGTACCGTTGGCGATTGCTTGAGAACGGAGACTAAAGTTTGAGCGGTGTGCAGATACGTTTCTTCGTACATCTCAGCATTTCTTGCACCGGCACTCAACAGTACAATCTCTTGGTCTTGTAGCGCCGATTGTAAACCAACTGGGTCATTGCCTTTCACGACAACCACTCGCTGAGCATAGTCTTCAAGGGTATGGACATTTTCAGGCTTGGTCGTTGATGCGGTGACCACAAAGCCTAACTCATGACGCCAGTAATCTGCGATCGCTTTCCCCACATAACCACAGCCAATGATAGCAACCTTCATGGCGAAGCTTGACCTCTCCCGTTATTTGGCTAACTCTGTTTCAATCGCAGCAATCAATTCTGGAGATTCTGGCGTCACACTGCTCTTAAAACGAGCGACTATCTCACCTTGCTTACTCACCAAGAATTTCTCGAAGTTCCAAGCCACGTCTCCAGTTGGCTGTGCGGCTTGGGTAAGTCGAGCATAAAGAGGGTGTTGCTCAGCACCCTTGGCATGGACTTTATCCATTAATTCAAAGCTGACGCCGTAGTAAGTTGTGCAGAATTTGGCAATTTCCGCATTGCTTCCAGGTTCCTGCGCTCCAAAATCATTGCAGGGAAACCCCAAAATGCGTAACCCCGCTTCTTGATATTTCTGATTTAACTTTTCTAATCCAGCGTACTGGGACGTATAGCCACAGTAGGAAGCAACGTTAACGATTAAGAGAACCTTTCCTGCGTATTCTGATAGTGGCTTTTCCTTTGCATCCATCGTCTTCACGACAATGTCAGACACTGTGCTACTCATCTTGATCGGATTCCTGAGAGAGTGTAAATGATTGCTGATCGGGTATTCCAGACAGGGGTGGGCTTACCCTTGAAGTTATTAATCTTACCCTTAATTCGTCCCCTTGGGGTTTGTGATTCGACTCTGAAATCCTCTTAAAATGAATGTCACTGACTTAAAGGAAAAGTGATCGTTGTTTGGGAAAAACCCAGATTGGGGGGGTTCCCCCCAAACCCCCCACTGGGGGACGGAGTGCCTACCTAGAGACCCCCTGCACAAAGGTTGGTTGGTAAAGTAGGAAAGTGCTTAAGTCAGTGACATTCCCCTTAAAATGATGGTTAAGACCTTCCAAAAGGAGCGGTTGAGTTGCGGCGACGGTGTTTTACACACACTCAAAAACTTCTGATTCTGCGGCGTGCCGATTACCAGTGCCAACTGTGTGGCACACCTTTAACGGTAGAAAATTTCGAGGCTGACCACAAAATCCCTTTCTCCAAAGGAGGCGCAACCGAAGTGTGGAATGCTTTGGCGCTATGTGCCAACTGCAACAGACGCAAATCCGACCAATTCATTGACTGAGGTGCGGCTGTTTGAGGACAATGCTTCTGAACTTAGACCACGAGGCTAAGTTTTGGGGGTACTGCACCGAGCCGATGTTAAGCGGCGCATTAAGGGTAAACCAGTTTTATAGAGAACTGGGTGGTTTCGTTCTTAGGGTAAGAGTCAGCGATGTATGTCTTAATTGGTGGAGCAGGAATGATGGGGCTTGGCTTAGCCCAGCAGCTATTAAAACTCGGTCATACGGTTGCCATCATCGACACCGATCCGCTTGCCTGTCGCTTTGCTCGTGAAAAGATTGGAGTAATGGCATTTGAGGGTAGTGCCGTCAGCACAACTGTTCTGCTCGAAGCGGGAATCAAACAAGCGAACGCAGTTGTTGCAGCCCTCAGGGATGATGCGTTGAATTTAGCGTTGATTACCCTATCCAGGAGCTATGGCATTTCCCACATTGTCGTGCGGATGCGCGATCGCGAATTTCTCGAAGCCTACCGACTGGCTCAAGCTAGCCACATTATCAGCACGATTGATTTGGCGATCGCAACAATGGCAAATGCGATCGAATACCCCCAAGTCGAGTCGATGATGCACTTTGAGTTAGGGCAAGTCGAGGTGTTGAAGTTGCCCGTTCCAGGCGATTGCTATGTAGCCGGTCGAACCGTTGCCCAAATTGCTCAAGACCCTCGTTTCCCAACCAGTTCCCTAATTATTGGCTACCAGTGTCATTCCTGCGCCAATTTGGAGATTCCCAACGGCAATACCGTCCTTGAAGCAGGCTCTACCATTCTGGTCGTCACCCGCCCTGAGCTAGTCCACGCCATGATTGATTATCTCGGCATTCACGCTAGTCATCTTCCAACCGTAGAAGTTTCTCATCCAAATCTTTGATGAAAGGTTGAACCAAATCTTCTGGAACAATTCGTTTGCGGAGGGCATTGCTAACTGCCCCCTTTTCCGCCAGAAGCAATCGCCGTCGAATCGCATCTAGCCCACTACTATCGC
>NZ_DATNPA010000763.1:0-4336 GCF_036703385.1 Allocoleopsis sp.
CCCTGAGAAGGATTTATCTATACTTCCTTGAGCGGAAGTTCGATCGCGATTCGGCATCCCATCCCTGGTTCAGTTTTCAGTTGCAAGTTCCCCTCAACATCCGCTACTCGTTGCTGCATACTTTGCAACCCAAATCCAGAACCGTTTAGCTGCTCCTGATTAAATCCTTTACCGTCGTCTTCGATCGCTAGGTTTACACTATTTGCCGTCGTACACACTTGAATCTCAACATGCGATGCTTGTGCGTGTTTGCAGATATTCGTTAACGATTCCTGCACAATTCGGTAAATCGTTTTAACAATATTTGGTGGTACAGGAGCATTGATGCAAACATGGGCAGAAGTAGCAATGCCAGTACCCTGACGAAAATTGTCTACCAGTGATGCGATCGCTTCCTCCAAAGGCTGCTCTGTTTGTGCCTCATCCCGCAGCGCACCGACCGATTGACGCACCTCCTTCATCGCAGTAGAACCCAGCCTATGAGCTTGTTCTAGAAACGGTTGGGCTTTGGTTGGGTCATGCTGTAAGAGTTTAACTCCCGTCTGGAGCTGAACGTTTAAGGCTGTTAACGCATGTCCTAAGGAATCGTGGATGTCGCGGGCAATGCGATTGCGCTCTTGTGCCGCAGCCAGATCTTCCGCTTGTTTAGCATATTGCTGCAATTGCTCGTGGGCAGTGGCAAGTTGTTCTTTGGCTTTGCGCTCTGCCTGTAGTGTAGTTACGAATCGCAGTGCAAAGAATACACCCAAACTAAACATCAGGGTTTCTGCAACTAGGTGCATCCACAACCGCTCTTGCTCTCCCGTCTCAACCACCTCAAGAATGCTTCGCACGTATTTAATTTGATGAATCAGGAAGAGAATAAAGACTATGCCTGCGATCGCCCAGCGTCCCGGTCTTTTAAACAGGAAGCAACTGCGAATGACAACAATCAGGTACAGCGTCGGCAAGATGTGGAGATAGCCTAATGTGGCTCCATAAAAAATCAAACTTAACTCGACGATGGTATACACCACTTTCCAACGGGGATTGTTGATGGGCAACGTCAACCCCATCAAGCCGAGTAAAGCAAGGACGAGTACGTGTTTAATGGGGATGCGTTGTTTCTCGAAGTACTCAACTACAGCCAAAGAGAAGCAACTGGCAATCATCACCCACTCAGTTAAGAGCAAAAGGCGGAAGGGATTGGGTTGAAATTTGGGAAACTTTAGAAAGGCACTCATAGGAATCGCCGTCGCAGCAACGCTTTCATTCATTAAACCTGCCAACGGCAAATCAGCACCATCCATCTTTCGTGTGAATCCCTGATTTGGGCTAAGACGAAAGTCATAGAAAAATTTACCGAGACATCAACGAAAGTTAGAGGGAGTTCACTCGTTTCGCTGAGGCAGGAATCGAGACGTTCTTCAGAGGCTTGTCTTGGATTGGATTTCTAAGCTGAAGATAGTTCAAGAATGATGAAAATTATTCATCTTCTATACCAGGATTTTTCACAGATTGAGTTGCAATTAACGTTGAGTTCAAGGTTCCCAATATGTATCCTACAGGACAAGAACTTTTTGAAGATTCTGAAAGCTACCTGAGTGAGCTAAATGATGATAATTTTGACAGCCCAAATAATGGGTTTGAGGTCATTCATGGGAGTATGCTTGAATCTTTTGATATTGCCGCTGATATCAGCCTAGCAGCAATTAACATAGCTGCCTTAGCCGTATCTTCACCCGACTGTGGTGTGTCTGTTAAGTTAACGGGAGTGCTTGAGGTATCAGTGAAACCTTGCACTTTTCCCGTCCTAATCTCTGAATGCAGAAGAAAAGTTGTTGATTAAAAGGTGAAGGAATTATGACAAAAGCATTCGTATTAACTTCTCAAAACGTTTTCGAGTATTTAATTAGGCAGGTTCTGTGTACCAACAAAGAAGTAGCGCCAATCCAAATCAAACCAAAGTTTGCCAAAAATTTTAATTTGTTAGTGACTTGGCAAGATGGGCGTTCTCTCCTTGTTAAGCAAGAGCGCTGCCATCTTGAAGGGAAAACGACTAGCGAGTTTTTAAACGAATGGTTACTTCATGAATTTTTCCAAAGATTTCCCAAACTCAACTCGATTCGCTTATTCCTTCCGGAAATAATTCACTTTGATGCAGAACACGCGATCGCGGTTTTCAATTACCTGAGTAGCTACCGCGATCTAGCTGAATTTCACACTAAAGGAAACGTCTTTCCCACTGCTATCGCTTCCTCAATTGGAGCTACTCTTGCTATCATTCATCGGGCAACTTGGAACCATCAAGAGTATCGAGATTTTTTCTCTCAAAATCGAGGAAATCTGCCTGTTGACAAAGCTTTTGCTAGTATTCGGGGACTGGAACGGATTGCACCTGAAGTTTTTGGTCGGGTTCCTGCTGATGCTCTCAAATTCTTCGCTCTCTATCAGCGTTACGACAGCTTAGGAAATGCGATCGCAGAACTTACCTCGGCGCTGATACCTTGTTGTCTGACCCATAATGACCTGAAACTGAACAACATCCTGCTGCACAATGATTGGGAGCAAATTTTCTCCTCATCAGAGCCATCAAGTAATAGTATCATTCGACTGATTGATTGGGAGCGCTGTGCTTGGGGAAACCCAGCATTTGACTTAGGGATGCTAATTTCCAGCTACTTACAAATCTGGCTGAATAGCTTAGTTATTAGCCCAGCGATTGAACTTGAAACATCTTTGCGTCATGCACTGATTCCTCTGGCACAACTACAACCTTCCCTGGCTGCCCTTGCAGGAGCTTATTTCGATAATTTTCCAGAAATCGTAGAGTCTCGTCCTGATTTTTTGAGACGAGTTGTGCAATGTTCGGGTCTTGCCTTGATTCAACACATTCTGGCAGCACTTCAGTACCAAAAAACCTTTGGCAATACAGGAATCTGTATGCTTCAAGTTGCTAAGAGCCTGCTCTGTCGCCCAGAACAATCAATCTCGATTGTCTTTGGCACGGCAGAATCTGCATTAACTGGAGTAGCTGTCAAGTAGTAGATTGTAGTTTTACACGGCTTATACTATTTGGTTGTAATACCGATTTCCTAAATCGTTGCTACAGATACTTTTCTTGTTCCCTCCTTGATAAGGGGGGCTAGGGGGGTCAATTTGTAGCGCTATTTTATGAAATTGGTATAACTGGAGTTTAGACTAACTCATTTTCCGAAATTGGAAAAGCACTTTCCTAAAATGACATTACCCTCCTGGCTGACTCAGGATTACTCTTGTTGCAGTGGAGAGCCTACTACCCACAAATGCTAGCTAGGGAATGATTAGTCTAAACTCTAATTTAAACTTGCTACTTTTTAATTTCTGAAATTATCTACAGGCAAAGCTTTCACAATCCAAAATCCGAAATCAAATGACCTCAATCATTCTTGTTTTAAATGGTTTTAGTTAGGGTACCCTAAGATGCAACTCTTGAATTCTCCTCTAAGTCAACGACCAGCCGATTCGACCGAGCAACTACTGGCTACTTTTCAAGACATCGCGAACAACGTTCAAATTGAGTTGGAATTCTGTGTTAGTCATCCAGATTATAAAGCCTTGGAATTTTCGCGCCAGGTAGTAGAGCGCTTTAAGCAAATGCCTTCAGATGTTCAGGATAGGTATTTGAGTCTGCAATTGCTGAGATTCCTTTACGGCATCTATTACAACGGCTCCTTGCGAACTGTTCTTGCATCAAATGATAGTTCGGTTGACTTGGCAGATTATGAAAATCTGGAGAACAATACCTACCTGGGAGTAAACCTGGAATTCTACAAACACTTGCACGATAGTAATTGTGGTGAAGGCTACTTTGACTCAGGCTGGTTTGTACTGAGGCAAGAATGTGATGGTAGTCTAGCGGTGAAAAAGGGGAGTTTAATTCTGCATATTGAGCGCACTTACCATCTTCAACCCACTCAAGCTACTGCTACTGTCGGTGACTCAGTTGCCATCCGGATGCCCCGTAACCTAATTCAAAACGGATTCTATGTGGCGGTTGGTAATGCGGGTTGGGAAAATTGCAGCAATTTAGACGTTCGTACAGTGCGAATCTACTTTAATTTGAGTCCTGAAGGTGCGATCGCTATCATGAGTGCGATCGCGCGGCAATTGAACAAAGTAGGAATTCCCTTCACGTTTAAGGTTCTATACAACCCATCTAGCTATGGACGCTACGACTCGGCGGTTCTTTACTTTGAGCGCAACAACTATGAAGTAGTCCAGCAAGTTATTGAAAAGGTTTATGCAGAAAACTACTTGCATTTTTCCCCGGAAGTTCCCTTGTTTACCAAGTTCCTGGCACCGGGACTTGCTTTAG
>NZ_DATNPA010000764.1:0-9779 GCF_036703385.1 Allocoleopsis sp.
GATCGCAAAGCAGAATGGTTGATGGCAGTGTCGGCTCCATTCAAGAAACTGAGTCAACTCTTGAGTGGACTTGCGGCGATTGGCAACTCCAGTCAAAGCGTCGGTTTCTGATAGCGTTCTGAGTAGGCGCGATCGCTCCAAGCGATTGAAAATCCGGGTGACAAGTTCTGGGCCAACAATGGGCTTTCTCACGTAGTCATCCGCACCTGCGGCAAATACCTGATGCATGATTTCAGCATCGGAATGAGCCGTGAGAAACAGGATAGGCAATCCACTCCATCGTGGGTCATTACGAACCACCTGGCACAGCTCAATCCCACTGATATGGGGCATTTCTACATCCAGAACTAATAGATCGGGTGGAGTAGCCTCCAGTGTATCCAGGAATAGGAGTGGATTGTCGAGAACAGAGACATAAAGCCCCCAAGGTATCAGTAGACGCTGTAGTGCCATTAATACTTGCGGGTCGTCGTCTACAATCATCACCATTGCTTTAGTCAGACGGGTATTTTGCAGCAATTGATTGACGGCCTCTAATACCTGAGTAGCCGTGACAGGCTGCTGTAAAACCCGATGTCCGCCCAGACGAGCAATTTTCACGCGATCAATCAAACTATCTCGATCTGTGAGTACAAGAGCGGGTACGGGTGGAGTACAGGCACTCAGTTCCGCTAACAATGTCAAATGGTTATCCAGGGTGTCAGCCGCAGAAAAATCCAGCAAAACAGCATTTGGGCGCTGATCGGTTATCTGTTCTCTAGCCGCAACGGGATTTGGGGTGATTTGCGATCGCATTCCCCAACTGAGTGTCTCTGCCGCCAACTGTTCAGCCAATAATCGATTTGGACTGACAATGAGCAGACAGGGACGCCCATCAATGGGTTCACTGTCTGAGATTATTTCAGGAAGTTGCCCGGTGCTCATGCGTTGCACTTCCTGCCGCAGTGCTGTGACAAGTTGGGAAAGGTGCTGCGTGCGCTCGCGATCCAGCGATACCCCCTTTTCAAATATAGTTTCGATTTCTTGAGCCAAACGGGAGCCTGCATCAGCCCCAAACATACCTAACGAGCCTCCTAACTTGTGAGCTTCCCACTCAGCTTGCCGCCGCATTTCGTCACTGAGCTGATTTTGGAGCAATAGCGCCACAGCTTGCTCGATTACATCAATCCGGTGATTAGTATCCTCTTTAACCTGTTCCCAAATCTTGGCGACTCCGGCTAGAGTCTCCGATTCGACACTGGATGCTTCTGCTCCTTTGCTCTCCTGTCCCTTTGGGTCTTTACTCTTTTGCTCCTTGGCTCCTTTGCTATTTTCTTCTGCTGGTCTGAGTCGATAGCCAATCCCATAAACTGTCTCAATTGGATCGTCTACAACCCCCGCTGCCTTGAGCTTGTGACGTAAGGTCCTGATATGGGAGCGGATGGTGTCTTCTGTGGGCGGTTCTTCAAATGACCAGATGTGGTCAATCAATGCACCCGTGCTAAAGATGCGATGCGGGTTGCGCAGGAAAAGTTCTAGCAGACCATATTCTTTGGGCGTCAAACGTAACGATTGACTGTTACAGGTCACTTCACAAATGCTAGGGTTAAGCTTCAGGTTTCGCCACTCCAAGAGCGGTGGTAACGCTGCTCCTCCCCGCCGTAGTAAGGCACGGATACGAGCCAATAACTCCTGCAAATTAAACGGTTTGGCAACATAGTCATCTGCCCCTGCATCCAAACCTATGGCTGTATTGGTGCTGGTCTTTTGGGCAGTCAACAGGAGAATTGGGGTTTGATTGCCCTGCGATCGCAGCCGCCGACAAAGCGTCATCCCATCAAGCTTGGGCAACATGACATCCAGCAGGATTAAGTCATAGGTAAAGGATTCCACCAACTCCCAACCGGCTTGACCATCTGTCGCCACATCAACAGCATAGTGCTGGTCAATCAGCGCTTTGGCAAGTGGTACAGCAATCAGCGCATCATCCTCTATTAGTAGTATTTTCATCGTGGCTGATGACAGCGAACTCCAAGGACTTACTGATCAGAAGAATAACTCTGCTACTGTCAGAGCGCTCTCTAGATTAAGCCTAGCTCTAGTCCAGTTCAGATGAAGTTTCAGGCTCTTGAAGCGATTGAGGTGATTGAACGAGTTCATCATCAGCAAGCAGGTCGGCCTCGCAAAGACGCTCAAGCCAGACGGGTCAGCTATCATTTACAAGCTACTTTGGTGCCGAAGCCAACGGTCATTCAGGTACAAGTCACCTGTGCTGGTTGCTTCATTTTGGCTACCAACATTACAGACCCCCAAAAGTTGAGTAACGATGAAGTACTCCAAGAGTACAAAGCTCAACTGCTCATATTTATTCCCTTGCTACCAATTTTTGGACTTAAAAAACATAAATAAAAAATATTTCTTTTTCTTATCGGTCACAATTGGCAGTTTATCGAGTAGCAAAAGAGGCTGCTGAAGAAGTATTACGATGCCCATAAGTTGTTGGTAGATTGTCTCAATAGCGATTATTATTTCAGCCGTGAGATGCAACAGCATATTGAGGATTCCTTGTTGTTACCTATGGCGGAGATTGAGAACAGGAAGCCTACTGGGTGAGCCGATGATTACGCATTCAACATAGAGACGCGATCGCCTTTAGAATGAGGTAGAAAAACGATCGCTCTCATTTGAAATTTGTAGGTGTTGGGTGAGTTTAGGAACTCAATCTATACATTTCACCGCCCTTGTCTACCGACTTGCCTACTGCTTCGGTCGAGCTTGTTCAATCTGCTGAAGTTGCTCTTTTGTGAGGATACCTTCAATAGACTTTAGGTAAGATTGAAAAATTTGCTGGAGTTGCGTTTTCTGCGTGCCTGACAGATTTGTCAGCCCCTGTGGCCCCTTCTTTTTGAAATCATCCATTTGCGCGGGTGTTAGCACCTGGGCAATTTTTGAGATCGTTTGCGCTCGTATCTCTTTAAACTTAGCCTGCTGTTCTTGGCTTAAAGTGATTTCGCCACGCGACGAGGGTTGTTGCGTCTCAGCCATAGCTGCCAATGGAGTGACAGCGATAGCAGCCGTGACAAACACTCCCATAATCAGCGGCATGATTTTGAGCATTTTCATCCTAATCTTCCTTAGTTTCAATGAGATCGGATATCCCGATCAACAGCCCTTGCAGTTCGCCTATCGTAGAGCTTCTCTGCCATGATAGTCGAGATCGAGTTGGGCAACAAAAAAGCGATCGCGAGAAATCTCGTCCAAACTCCTGATGCTATCTATAACTGATGTTCAATTTTTGCCCTCACCGAACCAATGGCAACAAAGGATGGGCAGAGAAACTCAACGTATCCTCGAAAGAAACAACGATGCGACCGAATCATCCCTCCGAAATCAACTCTCCTTCCCGAATATAGATATAGCGAAAGGCAGAAGGCTTTTATGTTTATTACTGCTATGTGGTCGTTTCAGCTGTTAACTCTGTCCTAACCTTTATGGCGACAGCTATATTAGAAAGATCTGAAGGGTATCCCTCAGCTACAGTTGAAAACGCCTAACCAATCTTCAGTTCAACTCGACTGAAATCTTGGTTAGGCAAACCTAAATTTTTGATAAAAAACCGATTCCTATTTCTGTGCCTGCTCAATCGGAAAGGCACCGGGCTGTACTGTAAGACTCATGTCTCTTTGATTTCGGTGCAACTCGAATTGTAGGTTGCTGCCTAGCTGAGAATCTTCCACAGCCTTTTGGATATCCTCGGCGTTTTTCACGGGTTGACCATTAATTTTGTGGATAACATCCCCAGCCCGCAGTCCAGCTTTGGCGGCCGGTGAATTTTGCATGACTTTGGCAATCAGTATACCGTTATCCTCATCAACGGTAAGACCCGCATTCGGATTGTTATTAATATTTTGTTTGAGGTCTGGTGTTAATGTAACCATCTGGATGCCCAAGTAAGGATGTTGAACCTTGCCATGTGCGATTAATTGGTCAGCAATGCGCTTAGCGGTATTGATGGGAATCGCAAAGCCTAAACCTTGGGCACCCTGGATAATTGCTGTGTTCATGCCAATCACTTGACCCGAGGCATTCAGGAGTGGCCCTCCAGAGTTACCAGGGTTGATAGCGGCATCGGTTTGGATAAATTGAACTCGCTTATCGGGAACACCGACTTGAGAACTAGTACGGCCTGTCGCACTGATGATACCTTTAGTTACAGTGTTATCAAGACCTAAAGGGTTACCGATCGCGATCGCCCATTCCCCTGGTTTGAGTTCCTCGGAATTACCGAGCATCACCGTGGGAAGATTGCTCGCTTGAATTTTAACGATCGCAACATCTGTAACGGGATCCGTTCCCATTACTTTACCGACAAAGCTGCGACCATCTTTGATCGTCACATTCACCGTATCCGCACCCTCAACAACATGAGCATTAGTCAGAATCTCACCGTTGCTGTTGATAATAAAACCTGACCCTGTACCCCGTTCAACTCGTTTCTGCGGCTCTGTTGGAAGATCGGCCCCAAAGAAATCCCGAAACAGAGGGTTATTAAACATATCTGGCATCTGAGTCGTGACGGTTCGAGACGAATCAATCCGTACCACCGCAGGCCCAACTTTTTCAACGACATTCGTGATAAAGTTTGTGTTCTGAGTCGGTAATGATACGTTAGTCGGAGCAGGTTCTGCTAGAGCTTGAGTGGAACTTCTAGAATTAGACAAACCTTGGGAAAACAAGTGACCTGACAAGAAATAGTTGCCGGAGAACGTGGCACCAGCTCCCAGCAAAACCAGTGATAAATAGCTCAGTGCCTTTCTAAAAGGAGAAGAGGCAGGTTTGTAAGCCTTGGAATTTTGGTTGTCTACTAGCATGAGATTCTCTTTGAAAATGCGGTTGCTCTGGATGATGCGGCCCTAATTGATAGCGAGTAGCAGCTGTTTAGAGGTTAGGGCGAAGGAGCAAAGGAGAGAGTTTTTATCAGACTAACTACAGCTGACATTTATCAATGTAGATATTCTCTGTGACGCTCTTGTGACAGTTATATGACGCCTGGGTGAACGTGAGTCATGCGATTTTGGATTTTGGATAAGGGAATTGTCCCCACCATTGTTAGCGCAAGCGGGCGTTCCAAAGGAGCGACTAGTCGGGGGCTTGAAACCTTTTTAATTTTTGATCAAAGTCTTCTTATCGGCTAAAAATTAACCACTCACCCCTATTTAAGGGTTAAAGAAATTGTGGACGCTGCGATTGAGTTTCTTGGAGTTTTTTTTCCAACATTGGCCAATCTTCTTGCTCGATCAGTTCAATCAATTGGTCGAGGCTGTGGCGATAGGAGGTGAGCGATCGCAAGATTGACTCTCGATTATATCGCGCCATCATAATACCCAGCTCTGGGTTCCCGCCCCCAACGCGACTCGTATCCCGGAATCCAGAACTCGCTAACTGTTGAGCCAATTCTAAAACAGTTGGGTCAGGTTCGCTCATACAGCTATCAATCAAGCCAGCACTAACCATCACAGGCAGATGAGAGATCGACGCCACGGCGCGATCATGGTCTTCGGGACGGCAGAAGTAGACCCGTGAAGTGAGCGATCGCACAATCTCTTCCACCCGTTTTACGGCTGGTGTTGGTGTTGTCTCAATCGGTGTCAGGACGTAGGGATTTTCTGCAAACAATCCTAAGACAGCCGCGTCTACACCACTGTCTGTCGTGCCTGCCATTGGGTGTCCGCCCACAAAGTTGTGCCACAAGGGAGCAACTTGGTTAACAATCGCCGCCTTGACCGAACCGACGTCGGTGAGTACTGTTTCTGGAGAGAGATGGGGAATTAACTGCTGTACAGTAGGTGCGATCGCAGCAATGGGCGTGCAAATAAAGACAACATCTGCCGCTGCCAAAAGAGTCAGATTAAGGCTAGCGTCATCCACAACACCTCGCTCAATGGCTCGTTGGCAAGTTTGTTCTTGGCGAGAAACCCCTAAGACTTGGTAACCCAGCGCTCTCAAGTCCAACCCCAAAGAGCCACCAATCAGTCCCAACCCTACGATTCCAATGTTCATGTTATTTCATCCAAAGTGAACTACCGCACTTCATTTTGCACTCATTATGCCTACTTAGAACGTGGAAACCGTGCGGCGTTGGCATTTGAGGACTGGGTCGCAATCCGGGAGAGTCTCAACGAGAAGCAATTACCTCTTCTTAGATTGGCTTGAACCGGGCTAAAGCCCCCGTAATGAGAGCCGGGGATAAGCTTACGTTGGGCAAAAGATTTGAGATTGCTCAATTTTTCCCTTCGCAAAGTGCTGCGTCAGCGCTAGCGGATGCAACATAGCGAGGATAAATTTTAGCTGTTATCTAACCACTACCACCCAGCAATTACATCTTTATCTTTGCCCACTTTGACATTTTGAGGTGACTGACCCTCGCTAAAGCACAGGGGTTTTCAGGTTCTAGATTGTTTTAATAGAGATATGAATTGTTTAGCTCGTTTCGATTTTAATTTTCGATAGTTATCGTAAAACAAATCTTGCCGTAACAAGTCGGGTTTCAAGGCTATATCTCTTTATCGCCTTTGCTCCCTTCCCAAACTTGACCCTAAAAAGTACAAGTGCGGACTTCCCGACGATATAGTTAAATTAAGATTTGTATAATGCAGAACCTGAAGGCGACTAGACCTTCGCTTTTTTAGTCGATGCTGGGGTTGGTCGCTACCATGCGCCCCCTAACTCAATCTTGGGATCGACAAGGAACTGAAATGCTATCGGGTAGCGCTTAGTCCACAACTCGTTCACTTGCAGTCAGTCCAAAGTAGCTTTAATGGATGTCAGGGAAATTCTCAAACAATATGCAGCCGGAGAAAGAGACTTTTCTGGCCTTAACCTTGCTGAAGTCAACTTGAGTGCGGCTAATCTGAGCGGCGCTAATTTGAGTGAAGTGAATTTAAGTGTGGCTAACTTGAGTGGAGCCAACTTAAGCGGTGCAAACTTGAGCCAAGCTAAACTTAATGTCGCCAGACTCAGTGGCGCTAATGTCTCAAAAGCCAACTTAATCCAGGCAAGCCTTAACGTTACCAATTTAATTAGAACCGACTTGAGGAGAGCCAATCTGACTCAGGCCGCACTCATTCGTGCTGAACTGATTCGTGCTGAGCTTTCTGGTGCGATGCTCAAAGAAGCGAATCTCAGTGGTGCGGATCTGCGGGAGGCTGCCCTCAGACAAGCTATACTTAGCCGCGCTACTTTAAGTGAAGCCAACCTCCGGGGTGCCTTCCTGACAGCAAGCGTTCTGGAAGGGGCAAATTTGAACAAAGCTGATCTGAATCGAGCCGACCTCAGCGATAGCAACCTGAGAGAGGCTGACCTCAGACAAGCGAATTTAAGTTTTGCCAATCTCAGTGGGGCTGATCTGAGTCGGGCTAATCTCCGATGGGCAGACCTAAGAGGGGCCGATTTGCGCTGGGCTAATCTGAGCGATGCGAAATTAAGTGGAGCCAACTTAATGGGGGCTGACTTAAGCAATGCCAATTTACACAATGCCAGTCTCGTTCACGCCGATCTCACGCAGGCTTGCCTGATGAAGGTGGATTGGATCGGGGCTGACTTGAGTGGCGCTATATTGACCGGGGCGAAACTCCATGCTGTTTCTCGGTTTGGTTTGAAAACCACAGGGATAAACTGCGAGTGGGTTGACCTGAGTCCAGAAGGCGATCGCAGCGAGATTTTTTACCTGTCTGGCGAGGGTTTGCAAAAGTTTTTTAATGCAACCCAGCCGATAGTACAGATTACTGTGGATGCCCCTTTAGATCTCAACGCCAATTTTGCTTTAGCCTCTAGCTATTATCAAATTTCTCATATCTACCCAGCAATTAGTAAAGCTCCCAGCATTGAAGTTGGGGCGCGGAAAACGACTATTACATTCAGCATTGACAACAACGCTGACCTATTCACTCTGGCTTACTTGGCGATTCTTCCCTTCAAAGATGCAAAAACCGCTCATCAAAATATTCTCGCGATAGTCAACATGGTGCAATCACAAGAGCTAGATACTTTGGGGAACCAACAGCAAACACCCATGAGGGAATTAATTACAAATCTCTATCAAGCTATTGATACGATTAATAGCACTGAACCCCTAAAATTAGCACCTAGTTTGATAGAGTCGGTTAACTTTTTCCAAGCTTCGACCCATACGCTTATTACTAACTCAAGCGACCAAAGTTTGAATATTTATTACCACCCTGCTTTTGGTAAGTCTTGGATGAATCAATCTAACTTAGGGGATCGTTCCAAAAACGCCTCTTTGCAGACACCGGAAGCAACATTGCCACCCGTTAGTGAGGTGATGAAATTTATCACAGGCCTTGATTATGTCAAGCAATCCCTTGGACAATCCAACACGTCAAAGCACGCTGGATTCACTGAGTGATAACGTCGGGGTATGCCACTCAATCCGCCTCTCCAACTAATGTAAACGCTGCCCAATTATAAGGATTCGGTTGTTGTTTCATCGTTGTCAGCATAGCCTGACGTAATGCTTGAGCTTTGTCAGCGTTTTGCTTGAGATTGTGATAAAGTTCGGTCATCAAGAGCGCAGTGGGTGCATCAGGAACCGACCAGAGGGAGACGATGACACTCGGAGTCCCAGCACTAATCAAGGAACGAGATAGCCCAATAACGCCATCCCCGGTGATTTTTCCTCGACCGGTGTTACAAGCACTCAGGACAACCAAGTCTGCATTCAGCTTTAAATTGAGGAGTTCTCCCGCTGTGAGGTATCCTTCATCACCGGGCGAGGGAGCAAGTGCGATCGCACCGGGTACGCCCAGTTTCTTGATATCATCCAGTAGGCCGTGAGTCGCGAAATGCATCAGCCGCGCTTGAGACATCTGCTTGACAATACTAACTTTGGTTGCCTGTTCCCCAGTGATGGCTTGAGTATTCAAAAGCTGGGCAATTTCTCTGGCTTCCCGTTCCGCAGAGGGTAAGGGATCGAGATCGGCAGGCATCTTGGGATTACCTACAACGAGGGCATTTTTTCCTTGTAGTGATTCCGCCGTTTGTGAGCCTCGACTTTGCTGTTGTTGGTGCGTGAGGTCGAGAATTTGAATGGCTGGAGCCGTCAAGATGGTATGTTTTTGAATCAGGTACTGACCAGAAGCATCTTGCAGGGCTGGAAACGGCAATAAGAATAAGGTTTCATGGGGGATGAAAACCACTCGTTCGCTGGGGTCTTTGGGCAAAAACTCGGCAATCGGTTCAACAAGAAGTTGATAAAGTTGCTTTCTGACGGGTTCATTACGTTCGGCGTAAAGACCTGCTAAATTTCGACTGGCGCGAACGAGGTCTTCTAAGGACGTTGAAGCATTACCTGTTGACGCCCCTGGCAGGGACTTGAGATTTTTCAGGTCAACCTGCCGAAAGGCCACTTGACCCGTGGGTTGAACGACCCAGATGAAGAGTTTGGAAGATGGCCCGCGCAGCTTACCTTGAAACTTAAAATCGTCATCTGGGATGATGGCATACTCCACTAGTGTGGCTTTCTGAGTTTTTGCAATGTTCTGAATTTGGGCAATACTCGGTGGTTGTGCCTTGGTTTTATAGTTTTGGGCGGCTTGCGGAGATAAGCGTTGACCCAGTAACTCGACAAAGGCACGCGCTCTTCCTCGCTCAGAAACTTCTAACGCGGCTTCGGGTTTTTTCGCAGCGATGAGGATTTGTTGCAGCAGGTTATAGGAGAATACTTGGGTGTCAAAAATAGACACATTATCGGCATCCGTCAAGCCAGGGCGAAGCGATTCAAA
>NZ_DATNPA010000765.1:0-17408 GCF_036703385.1 Allocoleopsis sp.
AAAGCGCTACGTGATGCAGGTGCAACTGAAGTACATATGCGCATCTCCTCACCGCCAGTGACTCACCCTTGCTTCTATGGCATTGATACAGATAGCCAAGACCAATTAATTGCAGCAACGAAGTCAGTGGAAGACATTGCTAAGCAAATTGGTGTGGATAGTTTGGCTTATCTGAGTTGGAAGGGAATGCTGGTATGTACAGGGGAAGACCCCAACAGCTTTTGCAGTGCCTGTTTCACTGGGGATTACCCGATTCCGGTTCCAGAAATGGTCAAGCGTTCCAAGCTAATTTTGGAAAAAGTGGAAAAAGCGGTTCCAGTCTAATAGTTAGTACTCGTAGTTAGTACTCGCTCGTAAAACGAGAACATCTTAGAGTAGGCATTCCCTACTCTAACGCTAGGGCGTGTTTTGAAACCCGGAGATCCCCCCCTTCCCCCCGTTGAATCAAAGGCTTCGTCCTTACTCCTCTCCCCTTTTAGGGGAGAGCGAGAGGGGTGGGGAGAATTCAATCAAAGTTCCCCTTTTTAACTCTGATTTAGGGGGATCTCCACTGATATAAACGAAGCCAATAAAGTTTGAAAACACGCCCTAGCATTCTTGCACACTTTCTACCTCAAGTTGTGTTTCTCCCAGATACTTTTGCAAATAAGGTGAGAACACTTCATAAATTAGCGTTAGAGGCTGCCCGTGATGCCAAAACAGGTAGTGGCGTCCCCAGAATGGGCCTTTTTCCTCAAAAGCCGTCTCTAGCGCCTCACAGTGACCGTAATAAATTCCCTGAATATCCCGATATAGCTCACTCCGTAGGCGAGATAGGCTTGCCCAAATCGGTATATTCCGATTTTGCAAATACTCATCAACATGGTTAGCATCCCACCAAGAAGCGGCATAGGCAAGTCGCTGACCCGATGCTTTGCGTAACCAGACTTGTCGTCGTAGTCTTGGCGCGGGTACGGCTTGGATGTGCTTGGGTGCCCCATCATCTGCCATTCCAATGATGGACATATCGATGACATCGACTTCCGTTGGCTCAGTTGTGAGGAGTTGTAGGTGGCGAGTTGGAGAGCCATCTCCTAAGAGTAATATCTGCCAAGCGGGTGCCAGCTGACTATGGGGTAGTCCTTGCTGAACGATTTCTTCTCCTCCCTCCCAGATGGGATCGAGGGCGTGCCAAGTGGTGGTTATACTGGCGCTGTTGGTGGGTTTAACAGTTGCAGCCAAGGTGTTTACAAAACTTAATATCTACACCAATAATGATAGCGCTCTAAGCCTATTGCTCCAGTTCATCTAGCGCGAAAATCTCTGTGCAAGCTGCAAGATTGCGCCGCTCATCGGTTGACTCGATCCTAGCGACTTGTTGAGCAACTTGCTCTAGCAGGGCTTCTGGTGAGTTAGTTTGAGTTAAAGGGGCTAAGGGTAAAAGAGCTGGGAGGGCTGAGCGTGAAACATGAAATTATTGAGCTGTTGGGGCATCGGGTCAGGTTAGTAGATCTGAGCCGACCATTAGGACCAACCTTAAGTGAACCCACCCCTCCTCGCGTCAACCACATTTCACACGAGGAATGCTCCCAAATGTGGGAGTTTCTGTTCGGTATACCACCTACCGCACTTCCGCTAGGACTAGGTTTTGCAGGGGAGATTATTGAGACCTCAACCCATGCTGGGACTCACTTGGATGCACCTTGGCACTACGCCCCTACTTCAGAGGGAGAACCTGCATGGACAATTGATCAGATACCGCTTCAGTGGTTTGTGGGCAAGGCAATTGTTTTAGACGTATCAGATTTATCTACGGGCTATCTTGTAACAGATAAAGACGTTGAAAAACGACTGAATAAACTCAATCATTTACTTTGCCCTGGTGAGATTGTTCTCTTTCGTACTGGAGCTGATGCAGTATGGGGTTCTGAAGAATTTTTTAGCTACGGGTGTGGTCTTGGGCAGGAGGCAGTACTATATCTTGTTGACAAGGGGGTGCGGGTCATCGGCACAGATGCTTGGAGTCTGGATCGACCCTACCCAATGATTGGCAATGAGTGGGAAACATTCCATGACCCCGCGCGGTTGTGGCCAGCACATTTTGCTGGAATTAAACGCAAGTATAGCCAAATTGAGAAACTGACTAATTTAGAGGCATTACCACCTATCGGAAGTACTATTTTATGCTTTCCAATTAAGGTAGAGGGTGGTAGTGGAGCCTGGTCTCGGGTTGTTGGTCTTATTCCAGAAGAGAAGGTGTGAACGCAGCCCAACGCTATTGCCTACAGCACCAAGTCTCTTGGACGCGAACAATAGTCCCACTATGCTAACCTAGAGGCTCCTTTCTTGAGCAAGACGATCGCATCCTCCGAAATTCACTGGTTTTGGTGAGAAGCGATCGCTGTTCGCTAATTCATCGGCTAATTAACTAAGTGTTTAACAATGCGGATGGCGAGACTCGAACTCGCAAGGCAAAGCCACACGCCCCTCAAACGTGCGCGTATACCAATTCCGCCACATCCGCTTATTGCTCATCATAACAGAAAGATGGCGGTTATGACTGAGGATATTTTTTTTCCTAGATTACTTAACGTCGTTAAAACTTTTAGCGATCGCTGAGAAGGCGGGAGTGGCGAAGCCAATCGCTCTAGGGTGCTGTGAAGAAACTTCCACATCCAGGTGGATTTACCTTACTCACCTTAGCCACAACACAACTTTTACACGAAAAGTACGAATAGAGGACGCGATCGCCTCTATCCTATCTGATACGGGTATAGCAGCGCTGTTCTATGCACTTCTCAAAAATCTTGATTGCCAATCGCGGGGAAATTGCCCTGCGGATTCTCCGAACCTGTGAAGAAATGGGGATTGGCACGGTTGCCGTCCACTCCACTATTGACCGACACGCCCTTCATGTCCAACTCGCCGATGAAGCCGTTTGCATCGGCGATTCCCCCAGTAGCAAAAGTTATCTCAATATTCCCAACATCATTGCAGCTGCCTTGACACGCAACGCCACTGCTATTCATCCGGGGTATGGCTTTTTGGCAGAGAATGCTCGCTTTGCTGAAATTTGTGCCGATCATCAAATTTCCTTCATTGGCCCCACCCCAGACGCCATCCGGGCAATGGGGGATAAATCCACCGCCAAAGAAACCATGATTCGTGCTGGTGTTCCCACTGTGCCAGGGAGTGAGGGACTCCTGATGAGCGATCGCGAAGCCCATGCGATCGCGCAGAAAATTGGCCTTCCAGTGATGATCAAAGCCACGGCGGGAGGAGGGGGACGCGGGATGCGTCTAGTCAGAGATGAGAGTGACCTGACCAAACTCTTCCTCGCTGCCCAAGGAGAAGCCGAAGCCGCCTTTGGCAATCCCGGCGTTTATCTCGAAAAATTTGTCGAACGTCCCCGTCATATCGAATTTCAAATCCTGGCGGATAGCTACGGCAACGTCATCCATCTCGGTGAGCGAGACTGCTCCATCCAACGGCGACATCAAAAACTCTTGGAAGAAGCGCCCAGTCCAGCGCTCACCCCAGAACTGCGAGAAAAAATGGGGATGGCAGCCGTTATGGCAGCAAAATCCATCAACTATATCGGTGCAGGTACCGTCGAATTTCTCCTAGATGCCTCCGGTGCCTTCTACTTCATGGAAATGAATACCCGCATCCAAGTTGAGCATCCTATAACCGAAATGATCACAGGTTTAGACTTGATTGCCGAGCAAATTCGCGTCGCTCAAGGGGAGAAATTACAGCTGACCCAAGACCAAGTTGTTCTCAAAGGTCATGCGATCGAATGCCGGATTAATGCCGAAGACCCCGAACATAACTTCCGTCCCCAACCCGGACGGATTAGCGGTTATCTGCCACCTGGAGGCCCAGGCGTTCGCATGGATTCCCATGTCTACACCGATTACGAAATTCCCCCCTACTACGACTCGTTGATTGGCAAGTTAGTTGTTTGGGGGCCGAATCGTGAGGCGGCCATTAGACGGATGAAACGAGCACTGCGGGAGTGTGCCATTACAGGCGTCCCAACCACAATTGGTTTCCATCAAAAAATCATGGAAACATCAGCCTTTCTTAAAGGGGAAGTTTATACCAATTTTGTGGAGCAGATGATGAACTCTGCCAAGGGCTGAGGATTAGGGATAGCAACGGGAAAAGTGTCACTGACCCTGCGCTCTCATCGACAGGGCTTGGAAGAGGAAGGCTCACCAACTTCTTAATTCAGGACTAAACCAGTGTCTAGCCAATTGCTGAACTATCTGGGAGTGGTATCCCGCAAGACGTTAAGAATGCCTCCCTAGTTTTTAACCTCTCTGGTAGTCAGCAGCGTTAGCGAAGCGGTAGCGACGAAGGAGCGTCAGGGAAATATATACCTAGAAATAGGACTTATCGTAAATGTTTCTTCCCGTTGTAAATAGTGAGAATAGACCGTTAATGCCGACTACTCCAAGCCGTGCAAGGCGTTGGATTAAGTCAGGCAAGGCAACCCCATTTTGGAAGAAAGGAGTGTTTTGTGTTCGACTCAACGTAGAACCCTCTAACACGACTCGCCAACTGATAGCAGTAGGGATTGACCCCGGTTCAAAGCGAGAAGCATTTAAAGAAAGACCTACACCGGAAAACAATTAGCTTGCACAGTCTCTCAACTGGCAAGCGCCTAACCCAGAACGCTCTTGCCTCAGACATTAAATTTCTTACCTTTAATTCTTGGAGGGTAGGCGCTTAAAAGCGCTCCCTTGTGTTCCTCCACAAACTCTCATCTGCGTGGTTTCCCACTACGACAATCATGAAGTATCGCTACTGCATCCTGGGCTACGCCCTACCCTTCAGGAAACGGGTAAGCGGCGCTCACGCTAACATCCTTTATACTCAAAACTTCTTCAATGCATCATTGTTAGCAGTCCCTGCTGACCTAGGAGAATTTCCCGGAGCAGGCTGAAAATTCCTACCCCAATAATCGGTGTAATGTCAACCCCCCCAATGGGCGGTACAATTTTGCGCATGGGTACTAAAAAGGGTTCTGTCGGCCAAGCTACTAAATTAAACGGTAAGCGATTGAGGTCTAGCTGGGGATACCAGGTGAGAACAATTCGGAAGATAAACAAAAAGATCATCAGCCCGAGTAAAGAACCAAGAATCCAAGGAGCAAACGTAGAAACAGTCATAAGTTGTGTTGTTACGTATCAAGGTCAAGCCTTCGCCCAAGGCAGGCTAAAAAACGTTTTAAAGCCATTTATCTTAATTTTAATCGGGATAACTACACGAATGTTAACGAGCTTTTAAGGGACTAAGGGATATGGAAAGCAGCAAGGGCTGGTCGTCGCCGATCGCACAGGCTAGCGCGGCTGATCTAGTTCGGACATCATTGAGGAACCTGAACAGGTCTCTTATTCGAGCATTTTTTAGCTACCCAGGCACACTTGCGCGATCGCCGTGGTCAACATCACCGTCATAATCGTGCCTCATCTAGGCTTCTCAAGGGGCAAACAGACTATTAGAATTAGTATGAAGAATATCAAAAAGGGTTGAAATTCTATGACGCCATCGTTAGCAAACTTTTTGTGGAGTCTCGTTTGGGGTGCTGTGATTGTTGTAATTCCCATAACAATTGGCCTAGTCTTTATCAGCCAGAGGGATAAAATCCAGCGTTCCTAAGCAGGAGCGGCAAATTCTTAAAAATTTGATTCAAGGACAGGGCAGCAAGAGACTGAGCTGCCCTATTTTGCTCGGATCAGGTCTTGTCCGTTGAATAAGGGTAAAATGTCAACTGCCATAGGAGGAAAAAAAGCTTCAGCGGATATAAGCCTTACCTAGCAAAGGACAAGCTTTACCCAGGACTCTCGCTAAATTAGAAATTTACGTCTTAACAGAATCGCCGGGAAATCCCCCTGAGCCTCAGGCACTGGCAGTACTTCACTTTAGGTCTTATTGAAAAGAAAAAGGCTTCTAATACTAAAATGCGTTTGCCCTACCATTTATGCCCTGTCTGGAAGTACAGGGGATAGATTGCTAGCTTGGTGTAAGGATAACTCGCTACCATAGGACTGACTTAGGAGAGCAGCAATGGTAAATTTTGGGCTGAATTCAGCCAGTATTTTAGGTATTTTTCTGGCCGTTGCAGGAGCAGCGCTCTACTTCATGCGTTCGGTACGTCCAGAGCTATCACGAGACCAGGATATATTTTTTGCGGCAGTGGGACTCTTGTGCGGCTTTATTCTGTTATTCCAGGGATGGCGACTCGATCCAATTCTGCAATTTGGTCAGTTTCTTCTGACCGGCACGACTATCTTTTTCGCTTATGAAGCCATTCGTCTACGGGGTGTCGCGACAAAAGTGGTGAAAGAGAGGACGCCCATAGTGGACGATGAGCGACCTGTGAGTAAAGCGTATCGATACGATCCGGACACAGAGTACTACGATCAACTAGAGCCGGAGGAAGAGCGATATGTGAAGCGTCGTCTGCGGGGAACGGAAACGGAAGACTCCTACAGTACTCGCACAGAGGAAGCTCGCCGTCTAAAGACTCGAACGGGATCGGAAAAACAGGGATCGGGAGAGAAATCCCGCTCACGTCGCCCTCGTCCCACGGGTCGCCCTTCAGAACCACCTGTAGAGAGATGGGACGCTGAAATAGATAGTAGAGAGAGTAGCGACTGGGAAGACCCCTCGTCTCGCAGTAGCCGTCCTCGACCCTCAACGCGCCCGGAAAGCCGCGACTCGGAGACGGCTTCTAGACCCAGAAAACGTCGCCCATCCCAAGACCGGGGATCAACTTCATCCTCTAGAGAGGTGGAACCCTCATCGAGAGGCGAATATGTTGATTACCAACCCATAGATTCCTCTGAGGAAGAAGGCGATAATTCAGGCTCAGGGCGTTTCGACTACTAAGCGGTTGCTCGATGCTTTTCAAGCACTTCTACTGAACAAGGGGTTCGGTCTTGAAAAATCCATCGGATAGGGGTCGTGAAAACGTGTTGGTAAAGCGCTTATTAGTGCAGCTTCACGACAGGCGACGTTGCCTGTTCCATAGGAGAAAATTGACGGTAGGATTGACTATTCGCCGATGCTTTAGTGGGAGTATAGGGCTCAGCCTGATGGGTATAGTGGCAGCTTGTAGCCCAACCACGCCCTACCAGGAACCTGTTGCTCTTAACAGCCGTTATACAAATGAGCAACCGGCGTTGAGTGGCAATGGTCAATTTCTTGCGTTTGTTTCTAACCGGGATAGCGATCGCAAAATTGTGATGTATGACCTGGAAAAAAAATATTTTGTGGATTTACCGGGCTTGAATCGACCTTCAGCGATCGCAGAAAATCCCAGTCTGAGCCGTACTGGTCGCTATATTGCTTACATAGCCAGCGACCAAGGACGCCCAGAAATCGAAGTATATGACCGAGCAACCAAGCGCTCAGAAATCCTCACTATTGGTTATCGGGGCTGGGTGAGAAATCCTAGTATTAGTCCTGATGGCCGCTATATTGTATTTGAAACGAGTCGTCGGGGTCAGTGGGATGTTGAAGTACTAGACCGGGGGCCGAATATTGAATTAGATATCGCAGAGGGCAGCCGCTCATTCCGACGATAGAGGCTCAAGGATGAAGGATTTACTATTTTGGCTCCAAGTTCTAGTGCTGGATGAACCCTTCAACCCATAAGGCGTTCAGTCTTTTCATACTTCATACTTCACACTTCATATTTGATATTTTTTGGTGGAGCGTTATTTTTTACTATCAGCCGCCGCAGCTGTGACAGGTTTGTTAACAAGCTGCACCAATCCTACGCGCCTGCTCGATTTTCCCTTTGATCCAGGGGGGCGCAGTTTAAATAGTCCAGCATCAGAATTAAATCCTCAAGTATCTGGACGGTACATTGTTCTTGTGTCTGATCGGCGTGGAAGTCCAGATGTTTATCTGTATGACGCGAATACCCAAAATTTGATCGACCTACCAGGACTAAATTCCTTGGATGCGATCGCCTCTCACCCCAGCGTGACTGAAGATGGTAATACAATTGCCTTTGCCGCAATACGTCAAGGGCGTTCCGGAATCTACCTTTACAACCGAGGAACGCTTCAGTTACGGAATCTTACAGAAAATCTCCGAGCCGAAGTGCGTAATCCAACTATTAGTGCTGACGGCAGTACCATTGCCTTTGAATCGAGCCAGAATGGTAGGTGGGAAATTGTGGTTTATGACCGTTCTGGGAAACCTCTCAATTTACCAGCACCACTTCCCTAGGTTTAGTGGCACTGACTTAAGCCAAAAGTAGTCGTTCTTTGAGAAAAACCCAGATTGGGGGGTCTCCCCCCAAACCCCCCACTGGGGGACGGAGTGCCTACCTAGAGACCCCCTGCACAAGGCTTGGTTGGTCAGCGAGGAAAGTTCTTAAATCAGTGACATTCTCCCTAGGTTCAAGCCGTGACCAGTGAACAGTTATCGGTGACCAGTGAATAGTGATCCACCCGGTAACTACATCGGTACTCAGTTGTGTGCGGTACAGTTAACTTTTGAGAAACTAACCTTGGGATCGTCGTGTCTTCTCTTCACAAGAAGCTAGGAGAGAGCAACGAATCACTTCACGATTCACTCATCTCTTTCCAGCTCAATATGCTACAAAAATTCCACAAGGTTCACCCATATCCACCCATGAGTACCAGACGCCTGCGTATCACCACACCAGGAATGATTGCTGCCGCAGCGGCTATCGGTGCTACTACCCTAAATGCGCTAAATGCGATCGCTCCTGTTGACTTCCTCAGTTTATCTCTACAACCAAACCGTGCCTTTGCCCAAGATGTTGACGAGCAAATCAACATTCGAGTCTATCAACGGGCAAGCCCAGCTGTCGTTTCGATCGATACAAATGACGGTGCAGGAAGCGGTAGTATTATCAGCTCAGATGGGCTAGTTTTGACCAATGCTCACGTTGTGGACAATACGCGTACCGTCGAGGTGACGTTGACAGACGGTCGAAAATTTTTAGCTGATGTTGTTGGTTTTGGCGCGAATGGTCTCGACCTCGCCATTGTAAAAATTCGAGGAGCGAACAATTTACCAACGATTACCTTGGCTCGTAGCCCCGTACAAGTTGGTCAGAGGGCGTTTGCCATTGGTAATCCCTTTGGTCGATTTCAGGGAACTTTCACGACTGGAATTGTCAGTCGTATCGATAGAGAACGAGGCTTGATTCAAACCGATGCGGCTATCAATCCCGGTAATTCGGGCGGTCCCCTTCTGAATAGTCAGGGTGAATTGATGGGTGTGAATACGGCAATTTTTACCGATAGTCGTACTGGTGGCAATATTGGGATTGGTTTTGCGATCGCTCTTGAGAGAGTACAACCTTTCCTCGCGGCGGTGCGCTCCGGAAGCGCTCCTCAGACTACTCAGCGCCAAGGACCAGACCCTGGTAGGACGGCTCCTAAACCCCTAGTCCTCAATGGTTCCGTAATTACTGGCTCTCTGGGGCGGGGGAGTAGTGTTTTGCCCGTGGATAATAGCTTCTTTGACCTCTATACCTTTGAAGGGAGAGCAGGTCAGCGCATCCAACTTGACATGGCAAGCCAGGAAATTGACTCCTATTTGATTCTGATCGATCCCAATGGTAATGAGGTGGCCCAAAATGATGACAGTGGGGGCGGGCCTAATGCTCGAATAGTCGCCACCCTTCCTGCCGATGGAACCTACCTGTTGATGGCAAACTCCTCTGAAGCAGGGCAAGCTGGAGCTTATCGCTTACGCGCCCAAGCGACGGCTGTTGGCAGTTCCAATGCAGTCAACCAGGAACGTGTTATTTTACGACAACAGGGTATCCTTGGCCCTGGTTCTTTTGTGTTGCCTTCGGATGGCAGTTTGTTCAGAGTCCACGCTTTTGAAGGCCGCGCTGGTCAGTCAGTGACGCTTAACTTAGCCAGTCCTGATTTTAAAACTTACCTGGCACTGCTCGATCCCAGCGGTCAGTCCATTGGCGAAAATGATCAGGTTAGCCAGAATGACAACACTTCCAGCTTGACTGTTACCTTGCCCCAAACTGGTATCTATCGGGTGATTGTTAATGCGTATGACAGAAGGGGGAGAGGTCGGTACCTTTTGACAATCCGGTAACGGGAAGGTTGAAGGTTGGAGGTTGAAGGTTGAAGGTTGAAGGTTGGAGATTGAAAGTCTTTCCCACTGTTCTAACCTTCAACGTGTTAACGTGCGTTAGCGATAGCGACGCTCCTAAAGTTACGTTCAACCCTCTCAATAACCTTCAACCTGTTAACCTGCTAACATTCAACGTACTAAAGCAGACCTAACCAGGTAAGTAGACCTTGACCGGTGAGCAATTCCAGTATTAATAAACCAACGAAGCCAATCATGGCAAACCGACCATTGATTTGCTCAGCATAGGCAGTCCAACCAAAAGCGGGTTCAGGTTGGTTAAAAGACTCTTTGGGGGATTGGTCAGCCGTAGTCGTTTCAGACTTCATGATTTTGATGCCGCGTCCTCCTTAGACGTTTCAGACTCGAAGTTTTGCACGGATTCAATGAGCGATCGCACTTGTGCAGTTCCCTCGGAGCGATCAAACCCTAAGGGAAATTTCCCGCGTGCGATCATCCGTACTCCCAATGGCCCTAAACTCAGTAAGCCCTTAATATCCCGGAATGAATTGCCAACGACCTGTATGCCAAACATCCGCTCATCGACCCAGCCTCCTCGTTTCACTAAATTTATTAGTGTCTTACGGTGACGGATCTGGCGGCTAGCTTGGTCGTCCTTACGCTCCAGAATTTCCTGTTTAATCTTACCGATTTGATCCATCGGAGCCACCTCCATCGGGCAAACCGCATTACACATTAAACAGCGGGTGCAACCCCACACCCCTTTAGTGCCTTCATTGTATTTTTCCAGGCGGCTTTCTTTTTGGCTGTCGCGAGAATCAGCCACCATGCGCTGTGCTTTCGCTAAGGCATGAGGCCCCACAAAGTCCGAATTGACTTCGCGAGCATTGCACTCCGAATAACAGGCTCCGCATAGGATACAATTACCCATCTGATCTAAGCGCGATCGCTCTTCGGGGGTCTGCAAAAACTCCCGTTCAGGAATCGCCCTTGCCCCCGTGCTGACATAGGGATCGACAGCTTCCAAGTTATCCCAGAAGCTACGCATATCTACGACTAAATCCTTAACCACCGGCATATTCCCCATTGGGGCAATAGTTATTTCTGGTATCTCAGATGAGCCGTTTGTTGGTAACCTCTTGAGTTCAGCACCTACATTTTCTTTACAAGCCAAAGCCGAGCGACCATTGATTCGCATACTACAGCTGCCGCAAATTGTATTGCGACAATTCTTGCGAAAAGCAAGGCTGCCATCTTGCTCCCACTTAATACGATTCAGACAGTCCAGAATCGTATTTCCTTCCTCCACATCCAGCGTAAAAGTCTGAAACTCAGGGGAGGAGTTTTGGGTCTGTCGAAGTATTTTAAAACAAACTTGCATATTGACAAGCTCTAGAAGCTCGAAATACCTACATAACAACTCGGCTGTTCACGAGCCATGACAACACGACTCGCTATTACCCGATCTCTCACTCCTTATAATAGCTGGAGATTTTTCAAGCGCTGTGTACAGTCTATGACATAAGTGGCAACCTCTCATACTAAAATGCTTCTATTTTGATCGAACGACCCAGGAAATTGCCCTAGGGGGAATTTTACTCATAGAAGCGTTAATGAGTGTAGAAAAATCCGCAATTGCTAAAATGCATGAAGATTAGAAGAAATGATCGAAAAACACTTGTCAATGGAGATAGATTTAACGATATATTTTTTATAGAGCTTTCATCGCTCGACAGAAAATGACCAATACCATCCTGAAGTTTGAAGGATATCTTGCAAAAGTATGACAGAAACCCAAACTACTCCACTCACAGGGAAAGCCTTGCTTCAAAAAGTAAAAGAGCTTTCCCACTTGCCCCGGCGAGAAACAGCAAAACGCTGTGGCTATTACACGGTAACTAAAAATGACCAAACCCGCGTCAATTTAACAGATTTTTATGACGCAGTACTAGCCGCTAAAGGTGTTCCTCTCGATCCAGAGGGAACAAAAGATGGTCGTGGTCGGGAGCCGACCTATCGGGTGAGCGTCCATAAAAACGGTCAAATTGTTATTGGTGCCACCTACACTCAGGCAATGGGATTAAAGCCCGGTGATGAGTTTGAAATTAAACTGGGCTACAAGCATATCCATCTAAAACAGGTGGATGGTGACCCAACCAGGGTTGAAGACCAAGAATTGGCAACCGCCAATGCGTAATTGGTGACCCTTAAGGATGGGTTGCGGATTGCTCCATCCTTTGCACCCTTTCGATAATGTAGCTCCTCACAATTTGCCGATCTCGCCAATGGCTATATTTGAGCAGGCAGCTAATCACGGGTTGATGTCTCTGGTAACATCATCAGCTCTGATCAAAGTAGTGACTTTTTTCATCGTTTGGGTCGCTTTGTGGCTGCCTTTGGCAATTCCTATCGCTAAGCTCCTGAAATGGCATCCTCTTAAACCCTTGGCAGCAGAGCAAAAGCTGCCATTACTCGCCGCACTTTACCTAATTGCCCCCCTGATTTTGTGGGGGGCTTCTTGGGTAGAGGGGGTGTCTTTTTCTAATTACGGTTTGGACTGGAAATTACCGATTTTAAGCTCACTAGGGCAAGGATTAGGCTTAGGTGTTCTCAGCTTAATCATTGTTTTTATGGGGGAGTGGTTACTCGGTTGGATTGAGTGGCATCACCAAAATTGGCAGCGTTTAGGAAAAGTCTTGCTGCCAGTACTGTTTTTAGGATTGTGGATTGGGGTTACAGAAGAGTTAGTCTTTCGTGGCTTGTTACTCAATGAGCTACAACAGGATTACTCAGTCTGGGTAGCCGCTGCAATTTCTAGCGTAATTTTTGCCTTATTGCACCTCATTTGGGAACAGCAAAATACATTGCCTCAACTGCCGGGATTGTGGTTTATGGGAATGGTATTAGTGCTAGCTCGTTGGGTAGATGGCGGTAGTTTAGGTTTAGCATGGGGACTTCATGCTGGGTGGATTTGGGGCTTGACATGCCTGGATTCTGCTGAATTAATTTCTTACACAGGCAAAGGCCCAATCTGGATGACGGGTTTGGGGGAAAACCCCTTAGCTGGGGTCGCTGGTTTTCTGTGTTTACTCGGAGTCGGTGCCTTACTATTATTTCTCTTGCCTGACGCCTCATGGGATTTTAGATTTTGGATGAAAAATCTCAGCTTGTTAAGCCTAATGTGACGGTTTTTTATGATACAACTATTTCGCCTATTATTATTCGCTTTTTAGCGTCATGACGACCCATGACTGTCTCTCCGACTAAGCTGAACCTTTTGTGAGAAAATCTCATATTCCTGGTACTTGTCACATCTTTACCTCTTATGGGTGGGCTGGGTGTGGCGGGAATCAAATCCCTTTAGTCTTCCTCAACCCCTTCCGAATTGGTTTAAGGCTTGGTTTTCGATTGTATTAACCATAGGGGTGTTGCTTCCCCTGATGGCTTTGGCTTGGTGGGGCTTCTGGTTGGGGAAAACAGAGGTAGTGGTTGTGTTTGCGCCCTACTTCCTCATGCTAGGATTGCAAATTTTATCCGAAAGTGTGACCATTAATCGCTTTCACTCTTGTGTATGGGTGATGATTCCTTGTTTATACCTGCCTTACCGAATCTGGCAGTTGCACACGGGACTCACAGTTTTAGTTTTGCTGCTTCTGTCCATGCTGATAATGGGCGTTACCTTTGACATAATTTAACACCCCGCAACCTTCCCGATATCCAGGCATCTTTGGCTCGAGAAGATATCCAGGCATCTTTGGTTGGAGAAGCTGTAACCCTTCATTATAGTTTTGCAATGCTGCTTCGTAGCGATGTAAGTTGAAGAAAGCCGTGCCTCGATTAGCCCAAGCTGACCACATCTGATTGTTCGTCAAGCGTAGAGCATGATCGAAGCAAGGAATAGCCTCTTCGTATCGCCCTAAGTCTGATAATGAGCTACCACGGCTATTCCAAGCGTTATGTGCTTCGGGAAAACAAGGGTTTTGAGTAAGGGCATGATCAAAGGAAGCAATTGCTTCTTCGCAGCGCCCTAATTTCCGTAGTAGAACACCACGGTTAGTCCAGCACTCTGGGAAGTTGGGATTGAGACTTAAGGCACGATCCCAGGAAGCAATTGCCTCTTCATATTGCTCTAAGTCTTCTAAAGCAATGCCTTGACCATACCAGGCACTAGCATTCTCAGGGTCGAGACTTAAGGCACGATCCCATGCAGAGATCGCCTCTTCGTAGCGGTTTAAATCATCTAGCGCAGAACCTCGGTTAGACCAAACGTCAGAAAGATTAGGATTAATTGACAAGGCATGATCGTAGGAGCTAATCGCTTGTTCATAGTGACCTAACTTGTGCAGCGCAGAACCTCGATTAGACCAAACGTCAGAAAGATTAGGATTAATCGACAAAGCTTGGTCGTAGGAGCTAATCGCTTGTTCGTACCGCTCTAAGCGCATTAGCAAGAAGCCCTGATTGTTCCAGATCTCCTGATCGTTGGGATTGAGAGCTAGGGCATTGCTATAGGAAGCGATCGCCTCTTCATAGAAGTTTAGCTCCTATAGCAAAGCACCTTGGTCTCTCCAAGTTTTATATTCGTTAGGATTAAGAGCTAAGGCGCGACTATAGGAATCGAGTGCTTCTTCGTATCGCTCTAGGTGACTTAATACCGTGCCACGATTGCGCCAAACCTCAGAATCGTTGGCATTGAAAACTAGGAAACAGTTAAAACAGTTGAGCGCCTCTTCATAATGACCGAAACCATTCGCTAATATGCATCCTCGGATTTTCCAGAGTGTAGGACAGTCGGGATCGAGTTCCAATGCCCGATTAGATGAGGTGAGAGCCTCTTGGTATAAACCTATACTCTGTAGAGCAGAACTGCGATTACACCAAGCATGGTGATCGTTAGGATTGATTTCAATAGCACTCTCCAAAGAAAAAATTGCTTCTTCATACCTTTTCGATTGAATTAGTGCCACTCCTCGGTAAATCCAGGTATGAGGATTGTTCGGATTGATGGCAAGGGCTTCATCAAATGAGGACAGGGCACCTTGGTAATTACCTGCCTGAAATTGTTGTAAGCCTAAGTTAAACCACAATACTTCCCATTCCACTTTCATAACCTCTGGCAGCCAGCATTGTTTCTAGTTAAGAGCTACGGCTGACAGGGGAAGCCTCCGGAAATTCTGGTAGAATCCGGGCATTTCACTGGAGCAACTCAGTAGTGCATTGATTTAAATAGTCTTGCTGTCGTTCTTCGTTCATCTTCAGTCATTGAGGTGTAGGGGCGAAGCATTTGCACGAATAACTTATTGGGAAGTCCACGATGCTTGTACGCGAATGCTTCGCCCTGTCTGCGGGAAAACAATCAATCCCAATCCTTCTAAGATATTGGTTTAAATTTAAGAGGATTTTCCTCATCTTCATCCCAACTTAGAGGATTTTCCAAGATGTACCGCCTGATGTTTTCATAGGCTTTCTCATTACGAATAATTTCTTCATGATAATTCCGTTGCCATAATGTTCCTGAATTCCGAGTGATGCGGTTAACTCGGCGCGTTGCTACGGACTTGAAATTTTGCAGAATTGCTCCTATTGAACCGGATTGCGTACCGCGAGGTGGTAATATGTCGTTAGATTCCGGAAAGGGCGAAGCATTCGTGGATAGAGATTCTGGTGGTGTGTTGTTACATCCCGGAAAGGGCGAAGCATTTGTGGATAGAGATTCCGGTGATGTGTTGTTACATCCTGGCACGAATGCTTCGCCCCTACAGTTAAGGTTCGGGTTAGAGTTAAAGTCCGGGTTACAGTTATTAAGAGCGTCGGTAATAACGATAATTCCGTGTACGTGATTGGGCATGACGACAAAAGTATCCAATGCAATTAACGGAAAATGACGCGGTAAATTTTCCCAAACGGATTTAACTGTTGCACCAACAAGATTTAGGTGCATGACACCAGCCTTGATTTCTCCTAATAAACATCGCCTTTGATGGCAACAAATGGTGAAATAATACGCACCTTCTTGGGTATAGTCATATCCTTGGAGACGAATTGAGCGACGATGATGTTTTTCTGGGTTATAGTTCATATTTATCCCTTGGATGCAACCCTCAAATGAGTTCCTGAGACAAGGCAGCGATCGCCAAATAGCTCGATTATGACTCACCCCCAAATATGAGCATCGCACTTTTATGCCAACTGGCTAAAAACTCAACTACACTCTCCCCTCTCGCTACCTATGACACCATAGAGAAAGTAATCGCTTGTGTGCGAGGCTGCATAGTATGCTTAACCCCACCATTGCCATTCCCCAAACCTTCAAAGTAACTCATGAGCAGTTCCAGCAAATTGCCGCTGTTAACCGTGACTTAAGGCTCGAAAGAACGGCTACAGGAGAATTAATCGTCATGCCCCCGACTGGAAGTGAAACAGGCAACTCTAACCTAGATATTGAAGGACAACTCTGGCTGTGGAACCGTCAAAGCAATCTAGGCAAAGCGTTTAACTCTTCTACCGGATTTCATCTACCCAATGGCGCTGACCGCTCCCCAGATGCCTCCTGGGTTAAATTAGAACGATGGCAAGCTCTTACACCCAAAGAACGGGAAGGGTTTGCTCCCCTCTGTCCAGATTTTGTTGTAGAACTTCGTTCCAAGTCGGACAACATGGAACCATTGCGGGAGAAAATACGGGAATACATGGCAAATGGAGCCAGTTTGGGCTGGTTAATTGACAGGAAGAATAGGAAAGTTGAGATATATAGACTTGGTCGGAATGTTGAAATATTAGAGCATCCCACCACAGTGTCAGGCGAAGATGTGTTGCCGGGATTTATCTTAGATTTGACGGAAGTTTGGCAGTGATATCATGTCTGCTTAATGATTCATCATATCAAGTCCGTAGCTGCGCTTTAGTGCTAAAGCGCAACAAAACACAAAAATTTTCTTGAGTTTATATCACCGGACACGATGTCATATCACGCCTCAACTGGACGAATTGCTGTCAGAATTGTCACTGGGTTAAGCTGATTAAAACGAGTCAACTCTCCCACCGGTACCGATCGCGATATCTGTACTTGTACCAATCGATACTGCCAGTGACGAGAGTTGAACCACTCGAGAGCGGCGTTGAGATGTTCTAAGGTTGCTAAAGCAAGTACCACAATCCCACCGGGAACTAACCGAACGTTACAGGTATCGAGAATGGCGGTTAAATTTCCCCCGCTCCCGCCCAGAAAAACGCGCTGGGGTGCTGGAAGATGCTGCAAAATCCCCGGTGCATTGCCATGAATTGAGGTAACATTTTTCACCTGGAGGCGTTGGCAG
>NZ_DATNPA010000766.1:0-5223 GCF_036703385.1 Allocoleopsis sp.
TAAAAAGATTAGCAAGTTAATAGTTTAGAAAGAGCAGTGCTAGCAAACACTGCAAATTAATAGTCCTGTTCTTCCTGGCCTCCTACTTTGATGAATAATTATAACAAGCGGTATATTATTGCTTTCCAGATGCATGGCAAGCCAATTTGAGGAGATTAATCTGATACGGAGTTGCTTGTGATAAAGCTAAGTTATTTTGTTCGATGTAAGAAATTTTTGTAGACGATAAAAAACTTCCTAATCGCAACGAACGCACCAGATTTGTTGTACAGTTACCCTCTACTCTACCGTAGCTAGCATCCGGGTTAACTACATCAAAAATAACCAAATCTTTATTCCTGTTGATTCCGTTAATATCGATAAAGGCTGGGTCAGTATATCCTTCTTCTGTACTTGCCGTGTCTGGGACTTTTTGCCAGGATACATTCTTAATCTCCGCCGTCTTTTCTTCTATCGCAGAGTTAGTAGACGGAGCCGTAAAAATGTAGGTAGCCATCAGAAGAGCAAGAGATATTTTCAACTGTATTTACACCCTATCCATAAGCCACTTTAACCATTCAATCTACAGAATCAGGACGCATCAATCGTTACATCTTTAGCCGCTCTCGTTGTTGTATTTTCTCGCTCAGGCTTTTGGGAAGAACGCCAAATCCACCAGGCAGCCGCACAGAGAGTAACATTTCCCAACACAGTCATGGATGCCTGAAGTGTAACCAGCCACTCCAAAGAGGCGGGGTTGTCAAAGAAGTGCCAGGTACAGGCACACATGGCACTCACCAGTGCGGGTAACATGGCGAAGGACAACCCCCACCAAGTGCGATCGCGCTTAACTTCGCCGTAAGTCCAGATTAGCCAGATGGCGGCAATCCATTCAATGACGCTGGAAACGTGAATAATCCAAGTAGGAATTGACAACGCGTGCATGGGTAAATGGGAAGTTGGAGGGCGTGCAAGTTGCAGGTTAAAGGTTCAACAAGCAAAGTCAAGAAACTTTAAACCTTCAACCTTTAAACCTTCAACCACATAACCTATCGTATCGCCGTGCGAAAGCTGGTAAAGTTTTCGCATGGGGCAAATTAAGGCAATTTTATGTGGATATTACGGCAAGGGCAATGGTGGCGATGAGGCATTGCTGGCTTCGCTGTTGCAAATGCTACCCGAGTCGGTGACGCCTCTGGTGCTTTCTGGCAACCCTGCGGAGACTCGCAAACGCTATGGAGTGCAAAGTTGCGATCGCACTTCTCCCTTCCAAGTGTTACAGGCCATGCGCCACTCCGATGCCTTTCTCTGGGGCGGTGGCAGTTTAATTCAGGATGTCACGAGTGCGGCGTCACCTCTCTACTATGGCGGCTTGATGGGGTTGGCAAGACAGTGGGGCTTAAAAACCATTGCTTGGGCGCAGGGAATTGGCCCCCTAAAGCGCGATTTAACCCGTCGGGTAGCGCGGCAGTGCTTTGCGGGATGTGCGGCGGTAAGCGTGCGCGATCGCGCCTCAGCCGCCCTTTTGAACGAGTGGGAAATTCCTTTTATTGAGGCTCCCGATCCAGTTTGGGCACTCGACTCTAAACCTGCACCAGGATTATGGGACTTACCCGCACCACGAGTCGCCGTTACCTTGCGATCGCACCCGAGCCTAACTCCTGAACGCATTGCCAACCTGACTCAGGCTCTTGTTACCTTTCAAAAAGCCACACAAGCCTGTATCCTACTGGTACCCTTTCAGGCATCTCAGGACTTAAGCATCGCCGAATCCATTCAATCTCAGCTTACTGGCCCGAATCACCTTTTCCGGCTCGAAGACCCCAGGGAATTGAAAGGATTGTTTCGAGGTGTAGAAATGGCAATAGGGATGCGTTACCACAGCCTGATCATGGCAGCGGCAGAAGAATGTCGCTGTTTTGCCCTTAGTTATGACCCCAAGGTGAGTCAACTGATGACTCAACTGAATATGCCAGGATGGGATTTAAACCAGCTTCCCAATGACCCAAATTTAATCGGTCAAACCTGGCTAGAACACTACGCCAATGGCGACTCCCTCAGCCGTGACCAAATTCAGTCCTTGGTAGACCGAGCTCTGATGCATCGGGATTTATTGGCACAAGCTTTCTCAACTATCAGATGAGCTTCTATGCAGAACAGTCTGTTAGATTCGGTTTAACTTAAAATTTGAGGTCTGGGGATTTTTGTGCATTACTTTGTAAGGAGAGAGGGGTAAGTTTGACAGCCATACCCTCACCTCAAGTCAGGGCAAAGCTATTTGACTCCAATTTTCTACCCAGACACCCTATGAAGCATTTCCTCTGGCTCAAAGTTGCTGGGTAGATCCCCCTCTTTTTTGCCAGAAGACTTTGCCCCACTTACTTACCTCTTGGATTTGTGACCCTCTGGATGAAGAGCCATGAGCGAAGCTGAAACCCCAAATAACCAGCCCCTTCCTGAACCCACTGCCTCGATGGAGGATAGTGTGGCTGATGTGCCAGAGGTAAGCGGGGCATCAAAACAGGCGCAGATTGTGAAACTCTCCGATTTGCGGAATTTTATCGATGTTATTCCGCCGACGGAACAAGAGTCGTCCGCTGAGTCGGACATTGACGCCGTCGCCTCATCAACGGCTGAGGTAGACGAACATTCGGCCCAGACGCCCGATGCTTCTTTTCGCCGAACCAACGACGCTGATTGGTTTGCATTAGCACAAAAGATGCGTCAGCGCAATCGCCATTTGCATGATCAAGTTACAGAGTTGAGGCAAGCGCTTAAGGAAAGACAGGAGGCGTTACACCTAGAACTTCTGCGATCGCGCGATCGCGAGATGCTCATGGCTCAGCAAGCCGAGGACATGAATACGGTTCAAGAACAATTAGGCCGTCTGTTTCATGCCCTGGAATCCTCTCACCAAGCCGCTCAGCGCCAGCAAATCTTGATTGAGACGTTATCCGAACAGTTACAAAGCTCTCAGGAACGAGTCGCCCAACTAGAACGGGAATGCGCCCTGACCCAGCAGCGCTACAATGAGCAGTCCCACCAGCTGTTGCAAGCGGGAAATACATCTCGTGAACTCAGATCACGCCTGCACCGACAGCAGCAGCAAACCTTGCAGTTCAAGACAGCTCTGGAGAAGTCGCTGGAAATGAACTCTTCTAGCCATTTGAGCGGACAACAACAGCCGCATCGTCATGGTGGCACGACCATCTCCTTGATACACAAAGCACAGCCCATCCAACCCTGGTCAGCCGAACAAGAGTTACTGCAAGACCAATCCGAAGTCGAGCCGCTGTGGAGTCGCCCCATTGTAATCGAGCCTCCCGCTGTAGAACCTTTTATCGGAACGAAATTTTACGACGAATCCTCCGAAAATACACGAGTCACTTCCGAGCCACCAACTTTGTCCTTACTTAAACGCCTGGAAGAAAATCGTTCTACAACCGTAGATGTCTCTGAGCCAGCTCAAACAGAGAGCAAGGTTCCCCAAGCCCAAGACACTGAAGCCTCGGAGCTGGAATTGGAACAGCGACTGCTTGCTGAAATGTCTTCCCTAGCCGAGGCGTCTGGGTTGTCCGAGGTGCCCTCGGATCTGGCTGAAGAGCAACAGCTATGGACATTCGAGCCAGAAACGAACTCAGAGGACAAAGAGCCTGACGAGTCAGCCCTCTCCCTAATCGATACTCAGGATTATTGGTCAGCAGAGGATACCGAGGAGCAGTACACGGAAGTAGAAGCCCAGGATGAGGACGACTGGGAAACCTATACCCACGATCAGCCAGAGCTGATCAATGACGTGGTACTTCCCCAATCTAACTGGCCTTCGCCGACACTCTATCCGCTACGTACTCCGAAGAGGCGCAAATCATTAGCAGCCATTGATTTACCTAGTTTTCCCCGCTTTGAGCCCTCTTAGGGTATATGGGATAGGCAGTTAGGAAAAGCGCGGATAGGAGTTCCCTGAACTTCAGGGCGATACAACATCCGAATTCTTTTCCCAATCCGCATATAAATCAGGGCGGCGATCGCACGTTCTCTGAATTTGCTGTTCTCTACGCCAGCGCTCAATAGCTGCGTGATTCCCTGATAACAATACCTCCGGCACCTTCCAGCCCCGAAACTCAGCGGGTCGTGTGTACTGCGGATAATCAAGCAACCCCGCTTCAAAACTTTCAGCTTTCAATGACTCAACTTTACCCACTGTTCCGGGTAGCAACCGCACTACCCCATTAATCAGCGCCAGCGCTGGGATTTCTCCACAAGTTAGGACAAAATCCCCCAAGGACACCTCACGAGTCACCAAATGCAGGACTCGCTCATCCACTCCTTCATAGTGCCCACAAATAACCACCAGTTGGTCATAACCCGTCGCCAATTCTATCAATAGCGTCTGCTTCATCGGTTGTCCCTGAGGCGTCATCAGAATCACCTCACGGCGCGGTAAAGTAGGTAAAGACTCTACCGCTGCAAAAATCGGTTCAGGTTTCATCAACATCCCTACACCGCCCCCGTAGGGTTCATCATCGACTCGTCGATGTTTATCAGTTGCGAAGTCGCGAGGATTGACAAAATGCACTTCAGCAATTTCTTTAGCCAGGGCTTTACCCAGTAACCCCGAACTCAGGGGAGAAGTAAAGAAATCTGGAAACAGTGTAACAACATCAAATCGCACAGAGGCTTAAGCAGTAGTTGAGGGAGGGGAATCAAAGCCGCAAACAGAAGGTCTGAATTTGTCAGATTATGTCATAAAACTCCTGGGCCTTCTTAACTCCGTTTTTGCGCCCCATCAACCCGCATCAAGGAACTAAAGAGGCAACGGCAGTGTCAGAGAACATTAAGGATATTATAAGAAATTGCTAACCTGATCAGGTTTTGTCACTGAGCCACGTCTAAAGCCGTAAGCTTGGTAGACAGCCTGAAAGACAGTCTCGGCTCCAGAGTGCGGCTGGAGAGCGCAGCAAGGTAGTTGCTGTGAGGCGCACGGCTTTACATCAGCTAGGCAGCTAGCCGTATTCTCGTTGTCCTTGATCCCTAACAGCAGTAGCTCTCCAAACGAAGGAGAAGCTTTTAGGAATAAACTTTAAACCGAAAACTTTTTCCCTAACAATAGTGTTTCTGCGTAAACTAGACAGTCAAAGACTGATATTCTATACAGCGTTAAAGCGCAGGTTTTTGATGAGAGACGCTCACCAAGAGCAACGGCTTAAGACGCTGGGCTTGTTCGGGTCAGCCACAGCCTGCTCA
>NZ_DATNPA010000767.1:0-4740 GCF_036703385.1 Allocoleopsis sp.
GCCTCAACAATCTCTTTGGGACTTTTGCTCAAATTCGCTCGAAATACCCTCACCGCTTCCCGCGATGCCTGGGCGGCTTGTGGCCCGTGACCCAAACCATCTGCCACAAGCAGTAGGGTGCGACCCGAATTTTGGGCGATAGCCCAAGCATCTCCCGAAATCTCCTCACCGATTTTGGGCAAGCACACTACGCCACTTTCCACATCCCTCTCTAGCGGCTTAACGGGTAAGGAGTTGGCCCAGAGTTGAGCTAAACAGGCACTTCCCAGCTTGGGAACCGAATATATATCAAAAACAGCCGAGAGACGACTCATCGCTCCTAAACCCGTTCCCGAAGTTCCTGCGGTAGAAAAGCCATCTTGCAGACACTCGCTAATATTGCTGATTCCTGGCCCTTTATCTAAGGCTAAGATTTCGATTCCCTCAATCTCATTTCTGGTCAACGGTTGTAGCACTAATTTGCCGTCTGTCGCGTGTCGAACCAGGTTATTCGCGGCCTCGGTAACTACAATACCGACTTTTCCTCGCTCCGTCTCGTTGAAGCCCAAACGATTCGCCAGAGCGATCGCCATCCGTCGCGCTTCACCTGCCTGACTAGACTCTAAAATTGGTAAGGCAACGGGTTCTATCATCGAGACTCCTTGGGTCTGAAACCCCGTCTTTCTGGGACGGCTTTATAGGGTAGAATGGGATGACTTGTTAGCCCATCTTAATGCAAACAATATCTGTTAAATGTAAGCTTCAAGTCCCTGTAGAGTTGCGCTCTGAAATAGACCGCACTTTGCAGGGATTTGCCGCTGCTTGTAACCAGATATTGGATGTTGCTAATCGCGAGAACTGCTGGAATACAACCAAGCTTCACCACAAAACCTATAAGGCCGTGCGAGAAGCTACGGGACTGAAGGCCAACCATGTTTGCCAAGCGATCCGGCGCGTAATTGGTAACGCCAAGGCAGTTAAACAAATCCACAAGTTTAGACCGACATCGATTAATTTGGATGTGCGGACTTTTCAATATATTGAGGAGTTGCAAACAGTTGGCGTCACCTTGATGTGTGGTCGGGTTAAGTTTAAGTTGAGTATTGGCAACTACCAGTTGGCACTGCTTAAAGGGCAATCCCCAACGGCAGCTACACTCAACAAGACTAAACAGGGTGACTACTACATCAATATCTGTGTTGACCTGCCCACAGACCCCAATGGGAGGACTCCCAAGGTAATTGGGGTGGACTTGGGTCGCAGGGACATTGCCACCACTTCCACGGGTAAATCGTGGAGTGGCGAACAGATTCAAGCTACTCGTGACCGATATAGTAAGGTCAGAGCCAATGTTCAATCCAAACGCACTCGGAATTCTCGCAGACTTCTGAGAAGGTTTTCCGGGAAAGAACACAGGTTTCAGAAGTGGTTGAATCACAATATTTCTAAACAGCTTGTTCAAGAGGCAAAACAACTGAATGCAAGTCTGGCTTTTGAGGATTTGACTAATATCAGGGAATCGCTCAATCAAAAGCCTCGTAGCAAACCCGAACGTCGTAGAACCAATAATTGGGCGTTTTACCAACTGCGTTTGTTTGTAGGATACAAGGCCAAAATTGCTGGTGTCCCAGTTGTTTTTGTGCCACCTGCCTACACCAGCCAAAGCTGTTCCCGATGTGGACATATTCACCCCGTTAAGGGGAAGTCCTATCGGAACGGCAAGCTGTTTAAGTGTGGGCATTGTGGATTTGAACATGATGCTGATGTAAATGCGGCAATGAATATTGCTGCTTTGGGGGTTTGTGTAAGCAATCCCGAAAGTCCGGGGATGAGTTGTCAATTAGAGGGGCAATTGTTTCTCTTTCCGATATCTCAGATCTGAGGCTAAAGCTCTGTACCTCTACTGTCGGGGTAAGCTTACGATTTAAGTTACTTCCACTTAGTTATCGTTACACAGGTGCCATTTCCAACCTCAGAAATAATATTGAATTCGTTGACCAGCCGTTTTGTACCACTTAGCCCCAAACCGAGTCCGTTACCAGTGGTGAAGCCGTCTTTTAAGGCTAGTTCAATATCTGGAATCCCTGGCCCCTTGTCTTCAAAGGTCAGTCGCAAGCCTCGACGCATTCCTTCGTGTAGGGCTTCCAGCTTTACTGTACCGCCACCGCCATAATCGAGGGTGTTGCGTGCCAACTCACTGGCTGCTGTGACAATCTTGGTCTGCTCTATCAGACTAAAACGTAGTTCCACAGCCCACTGACGCACGGATTGTCGGACTAAGACAACGTCGGCGGAGGACTGGATGATCATCGTTTCAGACCTCACTATGTCCATCCGTGTTCTCTCTAGCAGAAGCTGCCAACGAGGCACGCAGGCGAGCCATTCCTTTCTCAACATTTAAGGCGGTGCGAATGCCTGTGAGGGAGAGTCCCAACTCGACCAAGGTGATAGCAACGGCTGGTTGCATTCCGACCACAACAGTTTCGGCATCCAGTACCTGGGACATCTTGGCAATGTTCCCCAGTATCCGCCCAATGAAGGAATCAACGATTTCTAGGGCTGAGATATCGATCAGCACACCACGAGCGCTGATTTGGACAATCCGGTTGGTGAGGTCGTCCTGCAAGGTCATGGCTAGGCGATCGTGCATATCGACTTGTATCGTTACTAGCAGGAATTCACCCATTTGCAAGATGGGGATACGTTCCATAAAAACCTCCTGACCTTATACCGAGCGAGTTTGGGAGCGACTGATCGTTGCCCCAGCTCGCTTTAGGGCTAGAGCAAAGGCATCGGCTAGAGAAGCCTTGGTAACCATATCAGCCAAATCAACGCCCAGGTAGACAATGGTTTGAGCAATCTGGGGACGAATCCCGCTGAGGATGCAATCAGCTCCCATCAAGCGGGCTGCGGTTACCGTTTTGAGTAAGTGTTGAGCCGTCAGAGTATCTACCGTTGACACGCCTGTAATGTCGATAATGGCTACTTCCGAACCCGTCTCGACAATTTTCTGCAACAGAGACTCCATCACCACTTGGGTTCGGGCACTATCCAGGGTGCCAATAATCGGCAGGGCTAAAATGCCGTCCCAGAGTTTGACTACTGGGGTTGACAACTCTATCATTTCCTCCTGCTGGCGCATAATCACTTCTTCGCGAGTTTTCTGATAGATCTCCGTCGTCCAGAGTCCCAACTCGTCCAGCAGGTTACTGGCTAGCACAATTTCCTCAATCAAACTGGCAGCATCCTGGGCAAGTTCGGAGCGGAGGCGCGTGAATAAAGGTTGCTTCAGCGAAAAAACAAAGGTTGCTGTTTCTGAGGGTGTAAAGCCTTTTTGGGAGCGAGTCCGGGAGACACTCGCCAACATTTCTCGTACCCCCTTCCATTCTGGCGTTTGTGTATCGCTCAAAGTACCCTGCTGTACAGCATTTTTGAACAGCTCCAGAAACTCTCGACATTCCTCCCGCAACTCTGTCTCTTTGAGCAAACCTCGACGGTTACCCTCGGTTATTTGCTGTTGAACCCAGGTTGCCAACAGTTGGTCTTTGTAGCTTGTGAGAATCTCTGGAATTTTACTTTTGCCGCTCAGGCTCATCTAACGGCTCCTTCTCTTAGCCGGAATTGAAAATTATTATACAGGTCAATCATTTTAGGCTTTCTAGTTCACTAGCTCGGCTGGTGGGGTTGAACACTGAAGTGACTGGCAATTTCCTGAGTACACTTCAAGTTTCTCAAGGTGATGAAGTTACCTACGGACTTGAGGTAGTTCCTTAAAGGCTGATTGACCTACCTATTATAGGTACAAACTGAGACAAATTGACACTCTCCGCGCTAAAGGGACGGAGATTCTTTAATCAATGTGGACGCTTGCCCTAGCAGGATTGCTCCAACTAACGTAGAGGCGTCCACTCCTAAAGCGTTACTTCGGGATTGCCCATCCCTAGATTTTGCTCTAAGCAAAATGTTGATAGCCGCGTTAATGATTAAACTCAGCGAGTCCCTCATGAGACCCGCTGGTCTCCAAAACCGTGCGTGAAACTTTCGCTTCACACGGCTCCTCAGTAAATCGGTGCCTGTCACGCATACCTCATTGCCCATTTTCCATCAACTTTTTTCAAGTCTTTTGGTGGGCTTAGGCTCGGCACTATTACAGCCGGATTTATTGCCAGAAACATCTACATATCGCCTCGTGTCTGTAGCTGTCTTTATATCGTGGCAGTGTCGATGGAGAAGCTGCCAATTCTTGTATTCATCCTTTCCACCTTGCGATTTAGGAATGATATGGTCTAGCTCTATGACATCTCCATCTTTAAAGTAGTGTCCGCAGTGGGTGCATATCCCTTTTTGCTGTTTAAGCAGTGATGCTGTTCGCTTAGGCATCTCAGGGTTTTTCCCCATTCTTATACTCCAATAGACCAAGTTTCCGTCGTATGGTGACGCATCGCATTTAACTTTCACATAGTCTTTGATTTGGGTGGCACTATGTTTCAGTAACCGGATAGGATTTTTCCCATCCCTGGTTGCGAATACCCAGTTATCACCGCCAATTGTTTTCCAATATTTTTGGGCTAGCCACTTTCTACCCTTGTTTCTATGGCGGTGTTTTGCCCAAGATTCAAGTAAGGTGTAAATTTGAGCATCCATTTTTGAGAATGCCTTTTTACTACAAACCGTTGAGTAGTAATTTGTCCATCCTCGTATGATAGGGTTTAGTTTCTCTATCAGCCTCTTTTGTGAGGTTCCTTTATGGGTATTAACTAC
>NZ_DATNPA010000768.1:0-19556 GCF_036703385.1 Allocoleopsis sp.
ATCCCCTACTTGAGTTCCGTTGCCGCTGAGGTTCGATGACAAGGAACCCTGACGCATCGCAAATGCCATGCCAAATGCCCCAACTGCGATCGCCATCCCAACACCAACCAGCAAAGGCGTTTTATCAGAATTGCCCCCTGAAGGACTACTGAGCGGGGGAGTGCTAGGTTGTCTAGGAGGTAATCCCGGACTGGCTGCCAAGGTTTGGTGTTCTGATAACGATGGGGCTGGATAGGCTGGAGGCGGCACCCTCTGTCCCAACGGCAGAGCATCATTAGCCGACGGAGTCCTGGGGACGGCCTGATAAGGTGTAGTGGGTGAGTAGGTATTATTCAGCAGCCGCAATGATTCTAAGGCTTCAGCTGCTGACTGGTAACGGTCTTTGAAGTGATAGCGCACCATTTTCGACATGAGACTTGCCAACCCCCGACTCACCGGCACTAAGTGCTGCCAGAGGATTTCGCCCGTGCTGAGGTCTTCTTGGAAATTAACAGGCATCAGACCCGTAAGAGCCTGAATACCAATAATCCCCAATGCATAGATATCACTGGTGGGGCGTGGCTGACCCAGCGCCTGTTCACTTGCCATATAGCCAGGAGTGCCGATGGCAACAGTGTTGCTCGCTCTTCCTTGAGTGGCAGCGAACTGAGTACGGATTTGCTTTACCGCACCAAAGTCTACTAGGACTAATTTATGGTCTGAGTTGCGTCGGATGAGGTTGTCGGGTTTGATGTCGCGATGAATGACGCCGTGCGAGTGGACAAAGTCTAGAATACTCAAGACTTCTTCGAGCAGCGTCATGACCCCACTTTCTTCCCACCGCTGACCGGGTTGCAGCTCTTGGGTCAGAGTATGCCCTTCAATGAACTCTTGTACCAGGTAGAACTCTTGGTCTTCCTCAAAGTAGGCTAGGAGGCGAGGAATCTGGTCGTGGTGTCCTAGCTGTTCCAGAGTTTCGGCTTCACTATTAAATAGGCGTCGCGCCGTTTCCAAAAAGTTTGGATCGTTACTGAGGGGCTTAAGTTGCTTGACAACGCAAGTAGGGTTACCAGGGCGTCTGGTATCCCGTGCCAGGTATGTTCTACCAAATCCACCAGCACCGAGGACTTGAGTCACTTCATAACGCCTGTCAAGTAGCTTGCCTAACATGGGGGTGACGCGCTCGCATAGTTCATTGTTCAATATTGGCATAGGCTCACTCAGAAAGAGTGCCTGGTTTATGCCAGTTCACTTTTATATAGCTAAATGTCACTAGCCAGAGAAAACTGAGACTCTCCCGGTTACATTCATCTAACGAAGAGCGTTAGATTCATTAAAACCGGGAGGTTCTTTGACCGGACATCCTCTCCCAGGCTCTCGGCTCACACCTACAACATCCTGGTTCTTAGATATCTTTGCAAAGACTTTGACAGCGACTCGCTCTAACTCCGGGCAACGACCGAAGGAGGAAGGAAAAACCCTTCCAATTGCAAGTTGAGTGTCCGTTGCTGTTCTCCAAGCCGCTTGCAAGCGCAGCTCCGCACTCTGCCAGTCGGTTAACAACTGACTCACTTGGAGAACGAAGGTGTCGGGGGATATGTGCTTGGCTAAAAATGCAGAGTACAAGTCCCTCTGGGCAACTACTCCGCATTCACAACGATGCACTCGTTCTGATAACTTCTTCTTGCGAACCCGACCGCATTGGCAGGTCTGTGACAGCTTCGTGTTGTAGGTGGGAATCTCGATGACTTGTCCGCCAGCTCTTTCAGCCTTGCTTCTCAAGTGTGATACGAACATTCCCGGCGCACGCTTGCCTACAGACTTACCGAATAATTTCTGAAATGCTTTGTAGCTGAGTTTTTCTAACTTAATGACATTCCCCTTTCTAAGGATGTTATTAACCAACTCCCCATGCAGGCTCTTACGATGAGCGGTTAACTTTCGTTCTAAGTTGGCCTTAGACGCTCTGGTTTTTAGGTAGGTCTTAGAACTGTTCCAATGCTTAGAACCTTTCTTGAGCGTACCGTTGGAATTGAAGTTGTCTGGGTTGTTCGCCCGTCTCGACCTGTCCATCTTCCGCTGAAGTCGCCGGATGTGCTGGGTATTAAACTCCAGTTCTGATGCAAACGCTTGGAGATGTGCATCAGTCTCCGAGACTACAGCAATGGTTGATGGGCCAATATCTATCCCAGTGTTACCCTGTCCCAAGTAGTTCTTGGGCTTGATGAATGGCTTGCCTTCGCAAACCAACTGAGCATAGAACCTGTTAACTCCTGACACCTTTCGTCTGTACCAATCGCACATACTTCACCTTGGAGTTCAGTCCGTGCAGGATAACTGGGTCGTTAGAGGTGATCAGTGCTGGTAGTTTCAAGCCGCTCCACTCAACTGATTGTCCTTTCCAACGGATGCCAGACTTATTGGACTTCCCTTCAACGGAGTCCATCTGGTTTTTCCCCTTGAACCTGACTTTCTTGGCTTTGCCAAATAAGACTCTTTCCACGGCTTTGTAAGCACGAGTGGCTAACTTCTGTGCCGTGTTGGAGTCGATATGGTCGTAGAAAGCCCAAGAATGCTTCAGGTGGGTGCTGTATGAGTGCAGGGCGTATTCAGAAAAGTCATATCGCTCCCTTGCTCGTTTGAACAGAACCTTACGTTCTGGATTACTGGCTTTTAGGGAGCGTGCCAGATTAAAGTCTTTGGACTGTCGGATAAGTTTCACCCGACGCAAGGCTTCTCCAAGGTAAGCGTTGTACATCTGGCGTGCCGCTTCTAGTCTCCGCAACAGCACAACTTCACTTGCCGGACTGACCACAAGAGGCAGCTCGGTAATGAAGGATGGTGTTGTCTTGGATGACTTTTTCGGCACAAGCAGAGGATGACTTTCTTAATTAGAAGTAGTATGTCATGTATTCAGGCTATACAAACAGGCGACTCAAGTCGCGCTCTCGCCTTTTGTAGATGGGAGCGAGGGCAGCGTGACGGTAAACGTTGTACCCTTGCCAACAATGCTATCTACAACAATCCCGCCGCTGTGCAAGTCTACGCATTGTTTGACGATCGCTAATCCCAGACCAGTCCCTTGAGTCACTCCCACATTAGACGCTCGGTGGAAGGACTCAAACAATCGGGGGATATCCTCTGAAGGAATGCCAATCCCCTGGTCTTGAACTTGGAAGACCACCTTGTCTGAGTGGCAGATCAGCTCAAACTGGACAGTGCTTCCTTGTGGAGAGTACTTGAGGGCGTTGGAAAGGAGATTAGACAAAATGTAACGAACGAGCTTCTCATCCAGATGATACTGAATTGGAGCTTCGTGTTCACCGGCAGCGGCTTTACAGTTGCCAAGATGAGTAAAAGTGATTTTGTGTTGTTTTTCGTCAGCGACTAGCAGTTCGGATACTGAAGAATGGCACAGTTGTACTATGTCTACAGGAGAAGCCTTAAGTTGTAGCTTGCCTGCTTCAGCCTCGGAAAGTAGCAATACATCCTCTACCATCGAGTTCATGCGCTCGATCGCACTGGAAATGCGGTTGAAATGTTCTAGCCGTTTCTCCAGTGGGACTTGTTCTGCGTAACGTCTCAACAAGTCAACAGAAGACTGAATCGTTGTTAGAGGAGTGCGCAAATCGTGAGAGGTCATAGCGATGAAGCGCGACTTGGCTTCTGAGAGTTCTCTTTCTCGCTGTAGTGCCTTGAGAGTTTCTTCTTTTGCGAGCTTGCGCTCAGTAATATCGACGACTGTTCCAAAAAGTTGGATAACCTGCCCAGTGCCGTTCAAGATAGCTTCTCCTCTAGTTTCAATGTATCGAACTTGACGATTGGGTCGCTGTATCCGAAACACGATTTCATAGGACTTTCCTTCTGTGAGCGCTCGACCGACAGCTTGCTCAAAACCAGCTCTGTCATCGGGATGAATCATCTCGATGAGTTGGGGATATGTTGGTTCGTATTGGGTAGGGTCAAGGCCAAAAATTCGGAACTTTTCTTCAGACCAAGTCAGTTGCTGCGATCGCACATCAAATTCCCAGATACCGAAATGGGCAATTCTCTGCGCTGCTAAAAGATTTGCTTCGCTCTTATGGAGTTTTTCTTCTATAGTTTTGTAGTCAGCAATATTCATCTTCACACCACTCAACGTTTCGTGGGTTTCGTTGTTGACCGATTTCATCAACATGGTTTTTGAGAGAGTTTAAATAAACGATCAGTTAAGTGGTAGTGAACAGCGATCAATATTAGATCGTGTCTCCCCTTCTATATAAAAATATACATTATACAAGAGGTTGGCTGTATTTCCACCCGTGGTAATTATTAATTTCTCTGCACTGGGGTGTGTGTACTCCAAAATTCACCGCGTTGTTCCAGCCGGAGAAAATGCACTCGTCCCGATGCCTCACCTGCCACAATTGTCTTCCCATCAGGTGCAACGGCGCAAGACAAAAACGCACCATCCCCCATAAAACTGGTAACAATCTCCCGACGCTGTAAATCCCAGGCTTTAAACGTCTTATCCCAAGAACCTGAAAACAACCACTGACCGTTCGGTGTCACTGCCAGTGTTAAGACTGGGTCGGTGTGACCAGTGAGGGTGAACAGTTCTCTTCGTTTTTTCAAATCCCAGACCTTAATCGTCTTGTCGTAGGAACCCGAAATCATTCGTGTAGCATCGGCTGTCACGACGACAGAATTAACTCCACTGATATGACCGGTGAGGGTAAACACTTCCCTCCGACTTTTCAAATCCCAAACCTTGAGCGTGTTGTCGTAGGAACCGGAAATTACTCGCTGACCATCTGGCGTCACAGCGACAGCATCGATACCCCTTGTATGACCGATAAGGGTAAACAGTTCCTCTCCCGTTTCCAAATTCCAGACTTTCAGAGTCTTATCATAAGAACCCGAAATCACCCATTTCCCATCGGGTGTGACTGCCACTGCATTCACCCTACCGTTATGACCAGTGAAGGTAAAGAACTTCTCTCTCGTGTCCAGATTCCACAGATTGAGCGTGGTATCCTCTGACCCAGAAATCACCCAATTTCCCGTTACTGCGATCGCTTGAATTTTACTACTATGTCCTGTAAGGCTGAAGTGTTCTTCTCCCATTGCCAAGTCCCAGACTTTGAGGGTTGTGTCATCAGAACCGGAAACGACCCATTTTCCTGCTACGGCTACGGCTTTTGCGCCACCGACATGACCGACGGGAGTGAACGGTTTTTTGTGTTTAATGTCTAAATTCCAAACTTTAATTGTCTTGTCATTCGACCCTGAAACAATTCCTTGACCATTCGGTATCGTTGTCACGGCGTTGACCCGACCCGTATGACCCATGAGAGTGAAAAGTGCCTCTCCCGTTGTCAGATTCCAGACTTTGAGCGTCTTGTCGTAAGACCCAGAAACGAGGCGTTTGCCATCAGGGGTGACAGCGATCGCACGGACTGATTGGGTATGACCGGTGAGGGTAAACAGTTCTCTGGCGGTTTTCAGATGCCAAACTTTAAGGGTTGTATCATCGGAACCGGAAATGATTAACTTACCATTGGGTGAAACTGCGATCGCTTGGATCGACTCAGTGTGAGCCAGCAGCGTCAAACGTTCCTTTTTTTTGGCTTTGAGATGCCAGACTTTAAGGGTCGTGTCTTCAGAACCGGAAATCACTCGCTTGCTATCGGGAGTTACTGTGATCGCGTGGACGGAGTCGAGATGACCAGAAAGGGCAAATAATTCTTCTCCGGTTGACAAATTCCACACTTTAAGAGTGGTATCATCGGCAGCGGAAATTACCCGCTGGCTATCGGGAGTGACTGCGATCGCTTGTATCTTACCCAGATGACCCGTTAGAGTAAACAGTTCGTCTCCGGTTGACAAATTCCACACTTTGAGGGTTTTATCACTAGAACCGGAAATCAGAAGTTGTCCATCTGGAGTTACAGTAACAGCTTTGACCGCTTTAGTATGACCTGTCAGGGTAAAAAGTTCCTCTCCCGTTGTCCAATTCCACACTTTAATGGTTGTGTCATTTGACCCAGAAATCACCCGCCGACTATCCGGTGTCACCACGACGGTTTGTACCGCGTCGGTATGACCGGTGAGAGTGCGGAGCAATGCGCCACCTGGGGGCATCAAGCTGGGGAGCAAAGGACGCAACCAAGACATTTCTTTCGGTTTAGCCTGCTGTAGCATTGCTTGAATTTCTGGCACTTCAAACGACAGCAACCGCCCCAGTAATTGCCCTGCCAGTTGGGTTTTGTCCTTGGCGAGAATGTGCGCTGAAAGTCGTAATGCTCCTTGAATGAGCTTTAGAGTTTCTCGCGAACCTAACCCCCCTTCCCTGACAGGGACAGGGGGTGTCTTCCTCCCCTCTCCTTGGAGGAGAGGGGTTGGGGGAGAGGTTGACTCAACCTGGTTGGCATGGGAGGGATCGAACGCTAACTCATAATCCTCAATTAGTAGTTGTATTCCTAAAGCAGAAAGCTTAGCTTCAATAAAATCAAAATCCGTGAGTAAGCGGTGCAATCGCTCGAACTGAGACGCCTTCGCCAAGTGACTCGGTAGAGTTTCCAGGGCGTATTGTCGCCGTTCTGGTAACATTTTGGCTAAGCGCTCGCCTAATTCACCCATTAAAACCTATCCGAAAAACTCTTTCGTCATGAGGACTGACCCACTCCCCTCTCTTTACTATTTTTAGTCTCTTTCCCCTCTTTACTCTGTGCTCTCTGTGCCTCTGTGGTTCCTTAAATACATTTTGAGGCAAGTTCTTACAACCCCAACTCCTGCGCCAAATTATCGGCAATCATCGCATTAATACCCTGAATGGTCACTCCAGCAGCTTGCACGATATCCTGATGATGCAGGAAATCTTGAAAACTCGTGTGATAAATACTGTATCCAGTTTGTCCATCAATGCGTTGTTCACGCAAAAACTGCTGCCATTCATCCAGTACTTCTTGCACAGTTAAAGCATCCTCCCCGGAAAATTCGGAAATTAACTGGCGAGAAACAGGTTTTCGGGCTTCTGCTAAAACATACACAATTTTAATCTTGGTGCGGGGCAGAGGTTTTGTAGTCATGCCCATATTTTGCCAATGTTGGTAGTAATATTGTTCCAAACCTTCGGGTAAATTATCCAGGCTTAAATCTTGGTAAATACCGCTTTCAATCGCAGGTAGTACGTAGCGCAAGTACATGAAGTTGCGATCGCTTTTCTCGGCTAAGGTGGTAACGAACTCCTCAACCGTCAATCCCTGATCACCAATCCAGGTTTGTAGCGCTTCACTTTGCTTGACACGACATAGAATGTAGGTTTGTGCATCTTGCAGACTCTCAGTCGCATATTCCATTAGCCCAAAAACGCGCTGGTGGTTCACCACCAACGGCACGGGTGTCATGCGTTTGGTGAGGATGAAGTAAACGTTATAGGGGAGGGATGCAGGAAGATACAGGACGTTTGCTCCCGGCGTCTGGCTACTCAAATCGACCTCATCTAAGGCATCCACCACAATCACTAATTTAGAAGTTGATTTTGTATCTGTACTTAGGGTTGTCGTGGCATAGGTATCGTCTACCCTGGTGTCTAGCGTGCTAATTTCATTCAATAGCCGTGCGAGGAAGTTGCCATCGCGAGTATGTTCGGGAGTTAAGGGGAGAGAATAGGGTAGCTTGTAGCGTTCGATGAGCTGAGTGCAGACACATTTCAGGAATTCTTCAGCGCGATTAATGCCTTGCGATCGCACATTAAAGTGTGCCACACACCGCGTCCGCTTGACATACTCCGCCAGAATAGCGCTTTTCCCTACACCAGGGTCAGCTTCAATAATGAAGTAGCCGCAAGCTTCAGTGTCCAAGAACTCGTCAATCGCCTCAAACACATAGTTTCGTCCCACAAATCCTTCGGTTTTATCGGTAATGAGAGACTGAAACGGCAGGGGAACCCCTTGAGTCTCCAATTCCTCGCCGCTGGAGGATGGAGGTGGACAGGTTGGCGCAATCAGGGTTGAGGATTCAATAGTATCGGGTTCTGCGCGATCAAACAATTGTTCCAAGGCTTCCAGTGCTTCGCCAGCATTTTTGTAGCGTTGGCGATAGTCATAGCGCACCATCTTATCTAAGATAGCGGCTAAACCAGGGCTAATAGAAGCGCGATCGCTCACTAACCCACAACCAAACTCCCCTGTGTTGGCATCTTTGGGTAATTTTCGAGGGGATAATCCCGTCAAAGCTTGCAGACAAACCATACCAACCGCATAGATATCACTGCTGAAGTGGGGATTAGAGGCTTGTTGTTCACTAGGCATGTAGCCAGGGGAACCAATGGGAACGGTTAAGCTGGTTTGTTTGGGAGTATAGCGTGTTTGGTTACGGACTTGTTTAACCGCGCCAAAATCAATAAGAACAATCTTGCCATCTCTGTTGCGTCGAATTAAATTAGCGGGTTTGATGTCGCGGTGAATGACGTTTTGTTGATGGACAAAGCTTAATACTTGCAATATATCTTGTAAAAGTCGAACCACAGAAGGTTCGCTTAACTTTTTTCGGTGAGCGAGTTCTTTATATAAGGTTTGACCCTCGATATATTCTTGAACGAGATAAAACTTCTCGTCTTGTTCAAAGTGAGCTAACAAGCGGGGAATTTGCTCATGTTCTCCCAATCGGTATAACATTTCCGCCTCGCGTTCAAATAAGCGTTGTGCTGTAGCGAGTGTGGCTGCATCGGTATCTCTGGGCTTAAGTTGCTTCACGACACACAAAGGGTTACCGGGTAAATGCATGTCTTTAGCCAGAAAAGTTTGACCAAATCCCCCCATCCCCAAGGGTTCGACAACCTGATAATGACCCGCTAGTGTGGTTTCCATATAGTGCATTTGCTCGTGACAAGGAGCAGGCTTCTCGATAATTGAGTGTAACTTGACCACTTGGTTTTATTCAGAATTTTGCACCGATTTGCAGGACGGGCGAGACGCCTATCCCACAATTCATCATTTTTTGGGTGGGGTAGGCATCCTGCCTGCCCGATGAAAGGCGCGCTCGCTTTTCTCAAAGTCCCCCTTTTTAAGGGGGATTTAGAGGGATCTCCACCGTCTAAACGTTTCAATTAGAACTTTTCAGACATCCTCATCAGAGTCGTTATAGTGACAAATATGTGATCAGGCGTATTGTCCCGATGTCGAAAAAGCGCGATGAGTCGTTACACAGTGCTAGCCCAGCCTCAAACCGTCCCCCAACGGCTGGTAACCCCTCCTCAAATTACCAGATGAGTCAGAGGGAGGCGCAAATAGCCTCTCGGTTTAATCGCCAGTATCAGGGAGAAGCCTTTGAACTGCCGGAAGAAGTGGAGGCGATGCCCATTTTTCAGGAGTGGGTTGGGGGGACACTGACTAGTAGAGTTGCCTCGAATTTTTGGGAAATTGCGAAGCCTCAAAAGAATCAGCGTTGTTTAGATATTGGTTGTGGCGTTAGCTTCTTGATTTATCCCTGGCGGGATTGGGATGCCTATTTTTATGGTCAGGAAATCAGTATAGTGGCAAGGGATGCCCTCAATGCTCGTGGTTCTCAGTTGAACTCGAAGCTATTTAAGGGGGTGGCGTTCGGGACAGCACAGCAATTGGCTTATGATGCTGGGCAGTTTGATTTAGTAATTGCAACAGGATGGAGTTGCTATTACCCCCTTGAGTATTGGGCTGGGGTGATGGCTGAAGTCAAGCGAGTGCTGAAGCCAGGGGGGCAATTTGTGTTTGATGTGCTTAATCCAGAGCAACCTCTGGCGGAGGATTGGGCTGTGTTGGAAATGTATCTGGGTGCTGAGGTGTTTTTAGAGCCAATTTCTGAGTGGGAAAAAATGATTAAAGAGTCGGGAGCTAAGGTGGTGAAGCGGAAATCTGGGGAGTTGTTTGATTTGGATGTGGTTCGTTGGTAAAGTGGCTAATACAGAACAAGGGTGGGGATTGTGCGATCGCAATAGATGTCAGTTCTAAAGAAAAGAGCGATCGCTTCTTTCTCAGTATTAGGAAAATGCTTTTTTTGTTTCAACTGTAGGGGCGTAGCATTCGAGCGATAAGTTATGAAACTCAACCGAGATTTACCGATCCGAATGCTACGCCCTGTCCCGCGATCGCCAATAACATTTGTACAGCAATATTAGGATGTGTCTGTACACCTTGAGGGCGAAGCATTCGGATACAGAAATTCAGGTCTACTCAGTTCAATTGTCGCCCGAATGCTTCGCCCCTACACAACCGCGATCGCCTTCTTTCCGGTTGTCAGTGCGATCGCACTTTTGTGTAACTAGCAGGTGCTTATCGCCTCCCCACCTACTACACACCTTCCAACCTCAGAAAATGAATTCGTCCCGATGATCCACCTGCGATAATAGTTTTTCCATCCAAGGTAATAGCGCAAGTATAAAGTGAACCATCGAGGTCTTCCCGGACTCTTTTTTCCCTCAACATACCAAGAATTCCCTCCTGGCGATATTGGCGTAACCAACGTTGAACTGTGATACGGGTTCTACCCAACACCACAGCGAGGTGTTGCACTGTTTCAACTTGCTGAGTTTTTAGGAGATAGTTGACGATGATTTTTTACTGCTTAATTGAGTCCAGAAAACGAAGTCTGGCGTAGGTAGCGAGCGAGGCGATCGCAAATAGTGCCATCACACCAGACATGGCAAAGGCAGTGTGTCCGTCAAAGAGAAAGCTAATCAGCGCACTTGCCATAGCACCAACTAGCATTCGCATAAATCCCACTAATGCAGAAGCAACCCCAGCAATCTCTGGCACTGGCTCAATCGCGTTCGTGGGGTGCTTTCAAGAAACACATCCTGAAACCCTTATGGTTAATGTTTTTGGGCTAATCGTGTTTCTTTGAGCCATTGCGGAGCGTCATAATGATTTTGCCCCCGTTTAAAAGCCTTTCACTTGATTTATGAAACCCACATTTAAAAATATGGTCGCGTGGCACCAAGCTGAACTGCTGATGCAACCGGCTTTAATCCGCATCCTCGATCAGGTTCGCAAACAGCTAGAAAATACAACCTGGAAGGCAACTTATCGGGATGTTCAAGCTCCAATCCCAGGCTATGAGGTGTGTTTAGAAGGCAATGGCAAGGAAGTGTGTGTCAATATTTGGGAGCTTTGTTATCAAGTCTGTTTTCTCAACTACACCTCAACACACACGGAACTCGAAACTCAGGAAGTCGAGATTGATACCAACTTAATTGATGAAACGGGTGATGTGGATTGGCAATATTTAGACACCAAGGCACAACGCTTAGTGGCGCAAGTCTTTGCCAGTTTACCCCTTGCGTAGCTTTTGACATGAGCTACGCGCTTCTATAGGAAGATGGCTAATAGAGGCGAAAAGCAGGAAGAACATGATTCAAGAATTACACGAGGTTCAGCAAGATGCTGGAGCAACGTTTGAGCTAGTTGCCGATGCAACGGTTCCAGTGAGTTTCGGGAACGATGCCGCCGCGATTCAAGCCGCACGTCAGGGTGTTGCCTTGGTGGATTTATCTCATTGGGGACTGCTAAAAATCTCCGGTGATGACAGACTGCGCTACTTACACAACCAAAGCACGAATGATTTCCAACGACTGAAACCCGGACAAGGCTGTGATACGGTTTTTGTTACCTCTACTGCACGCACCATCGACTTGGCAACGGCTTATGTGACAGACGATGCAGTACTCCTCCTCGTCTCTCCCCATCGGCGTCAGCAACTGATAGAGTGGCTCGATCGCTATATCTTCCCGATGGATCAGGTGGAATTAAAGGATGTATCCAGTGAGAGTGCCACTTTCGTCCTAATTGGACCAGAAAGTGACGCCCTATTGCAACAAATGAGTGATGAGATGCTGGTAGAGGACGCTTATGCCAGTCATCAACCACTCATGCTCGATGGTTTCAAGGTGCGTGTGGCAGTGGGTAATGGGTTGGCCTTACCCGGATATACGCTCATTGTCTCTGCTAGTAATGCCGCCAAACTGTGGCAAGCGCTGACAGCAGCCGGAGCCATTTCAATGGGCGATCGCATCTGGGAACAGCTTAGAATTCGGCAGGGGCGTCCCGTGCCCGATCGCGAACTCACAGAAGATTATAATCCTCTCGAGGTCGGTTTATGGCAAACCATCTCGTTTGATAAGGGTTGTTACATTGGTCAGGAAACGATTGCCCGATTAAATACCTACAAAGGCGTCAAGCAACAACTTTGGGGTGTCCGCCTTCAAGCCCCCGTGGAACCGGGAACTGTAGTCATGCTAGGAGAAGAAAAAGTGGGCAAGCTTACCAGTTTCACCCAAACTGAACAGGGTGCATTTGGGCTTGCTTATATCCGCACTAAAGCTGGTGGTAAGGGATTAAAGGTACAAGTGGGAGAAGTAGAAGGTGAAATCGTAGATGTCCCCTTCTTAACCCACGATTATCCAACTTGAGAAAAGTCTTACAAGATAGGGGTATTTAAGGAGCTTTCCATGATTTATTATGATGTCCGTTGATACACCTTTAACAATTTGTAGTTGCGCTGTAGCGAAGACAGCGCAACTACGAACAGGAATGCCGAATAGGAATCTGGATAATAAATTCAGTGCCTTGCCCTGGAGCAGAAATGCATTGCAAGTGCCCACCATGTTTTTCCACTACAATTTGGTAGCTAATCGACAGCCCTAACCCGGTTCCTTTGCCTGCTGGCTTTGTTGTAAAAAATGGGTTAAACAGCTTTTGTTTAACCTCTTCTGTCATGCCTAAACCATTATCTTTGATGCGAATGACCACCCAGTCTTTGTCCTTTGTTTCGGTGTAAACTTTGATGGTGGGCAAGGGAATTTCTATCGGAAATTCAGAGTTGGTTACCTTGGCTTGATTAGAATTGTGGGCTTGTTTCTGAGTGTGGTCATCAGGAATGGCTTTGCCAGGATAGACTTCCTTATCCGTTCTATTGCAAACTAATGTTGACTGCGCCGCCTCTTGGGCAAAACACCCTCCCCCTCTCTGGCTCTCCAAAGCCTCGTTAGCGTTAGCAAAGCGAGATGCGATCGCATCGATCGCATTACTAATTAAGTTCATAAATACTTGGTTTAATTGCCCTGCATAACACTCTACCCGTGGTAGCATTCCATACTTTTTAATTACCTCAATTTCCGGCATTTCCTTCTTAGCTTTGAAGCGATGCCGCAAAATCATGAGAGTGTTATCAATACCCTCATGAATATCTACCGACCTCATTTCAATTTCATCATTCCTGGAAAAGTTACGCAGTGATAGCACAATTTGGTTAATGCGCTCAGCGCCAACTTTCATAGAACCTAGTAATTTTGGCAGGTCTTTTATGATAAAATCTAGGTCAATTTCCTTCAGTTCAGATTCAAGTCTTTCAATAGGCTGAGGATAATATTCCTGATAAAGATGCACGATTTTCAGCAAGTCTTGAATATAGTCACAAGCATAGTTGATATTGACAGTAATGAAACTGACAGGATTATTAATTTCGTGAGCGACACCAGCGAGCAATTGCCCTAAGCTGGACATTTTTTCAGTCTGCACTAACTGGGATTGAGTTTCTTGCAACTCCTGTAACGCTTGCTCTAGCTCTGCTGTTTTGGTACTGGCTCGCGAGTTGGATACCTGAAGGGCTAAGTTTTGTTGAACGAGTTGTGCAGCTGTGCTTTTTTCCTTCTCCAACAGGCAGGCGTGAGCTAAGGCAATGCCAACTTGAGCGGCAACGGCTTCCAAAAGCTCAATTTCACTGCTAGTCCAATAGCGGTAGGCATCACACTGATGTAACCCAAGAACACCATTGGGTTTGCCTTGATAAGAGGTGCGAATCGCCAACATGGATTTGATCTGCATTGCTTCGCATAGAGGGATGCAGCCTTCAAGTAGGGGTTCAGCGTACACGTTGGTGGAAGTGATCGCACGATCCGTGGCTAATACCTGCTGGGTGTGAGGATTCCCCTCTACCGACACCTCAAAAGCCCCAATGGAGCTATATCCGGTTTCTAAATACTCTGCAACCAAAGACAGCTTGGATTGGGGTGCTTCTTGATAGAGGAAAATCATGCAGCGATTAACTAAAAGCGCTTCTCCCAGTTGTGTCACGGTTGTTTGGAAGATATGCTGCGGGTCAAGGGAGGAGCGAATCTCGCTGGTGATTTGCTTGAGTAATTCAGCCCGTTCGTAGGAACGCTGGAGCGCCGCTTCTGCCTGCTTGCGTTCTGTAATATCCGTATGAATCGCCAGCGTACCCACAACCTCACCCGTGGCATCCTTAATCGCATCAATCCGCAGGGCAATCTGCTTTCTGGAACAGCAACGAGTGAGCATCTCGACTTCACCTTGCCAAGACTGACCCCTGACTGCGATCGCTAAAATGTCGTGCATAATCTTGGACTCAGGAAAGAGGATGCTAAATCCCCCACCGGAGTTGAGCTGCTCCAGCGTATAGCCGAACATTTGGCAAAATGCGGGGTTGAGGTAGGTGAACCGAACCAGCATTGTATCCGCAATGGCGATCGCATCACCGGCATTCTCCACGGCTTTGCTAATGCGTAAAAGTGCCGCTTCTGTCTGCTTTGCGCTTGTAATGTCTTCGACCATACTCACCACAAACAGCAGGCTTCCGTCTGAATGGCGAACCAGAGAAACACTCAGGCGTCCCCAAACTAAGTGACCCTTTTTATGGAAGTAGCGCTTCTGGAGTTGGTAAGACGGAATAGAACCTGCGAGTAGTTCCTGGTAGAGGGTGGAGTCAGCTGCCACATCGTCGGGGTGCGTAATAGTGAGCTGCTGAAGTTCCTGCTCAGTGTAACCGAACATTTTGTGTAAGGCAGGATTGCTGGCAATAATCTCGCCAGAAGGGTCACTCAACGCAATTCCCAGCGCGGCATTTTCAAAGATGGCTCGGAAGCGTACTTCACTTTGCTGTAGCTTCTCCTGAATTTGGGAGCGCTCTGTCACATCACGAACACTGACGGCAATGGCTTCTACAGCCTCGTCTCCCAAGAGATTGGTACCGGTCGCTTCTAAAATGCGCCAAGAGCCGTCTTTACATAAAGCCTGAAATGTAATGGGTGATAAAGTCGCTCCGTAACCAGCGACCAACAAATTTTTCCACGCCCTCTTGATTGCTTTGATATCTTGAGGGGCAATGTAGTTGAAGCCATGCTGCCCCACTAATTCTTCGGGGGAGTAACCCAGGATGCGTTCGATGGAAGGGCTGTTGTACAGGATGGTGCCGCTGGCGGAGACAATCGTAATCAAGTCAGGGGAGTGTTGAAGCAGCGATTCCTGTTGGGCTAGCTGCGTTTCACGCCATTTAGCGTCACTGTGCGCCAGTATGGCTTCTGCTTGCTGGGTCAGCGCGAGGTTGCGGGCAATGGAGACATACTTCAGTTCGCCATTTTCCGAATTGTGGACTCTACTTTCCGAGGAAAGAGGGGGAAATTTTTCACTCAGAGAGTACAAATGTTCTAAAACGGGTTCCAGTGCTGCCGTTCGTTCTTTCAGGCGCACTTCTAATGCCTCATTAGTTTGTTGTAAGGCGGCGATGATGCGCTCCTGACGGGTGATATCTGTAGCAATACCATACAGATGTGTCGCCTTGCCGTGGACATCGAAAATTACTCGGATGCGATCGCGCAACCAACGGATTTCGCCACTAGGGCGGACAATCCGATATTCCATATCCCCCCCGCCTGTTTCCAGGAGTTTCTGTCTCTTCATCCATACCTGTGGGCGGTCTTCGGGGTGTATGATTTCTAACCAAAGGTTTTGCTGTTCAACAAACTCGTAACTCGGACGCCCATAGATGGACTCAGCGGCAGGATTCAGGTAAATCAACTCGCAGAGATCGACGCTCGTTGACCAGATTACGTCTTCGAGAGAGTTGAGAAGGTGGTGAAGCTGTTGTTCACATCTGTTCAGCGCCCCTTCGATGTCCTGACGTTGAAGTTGCTGATCCGAAGTTGCGATCGTAGATAATATTAAGTCCTCGTCCTTGTCTCCTCTATCTACTCCCGTTGACCGCAACGGAGTATGAACCTCTGGCTGAGGCGGCACGACCTCTACCTGTTTTTCTGAGGTAATATCCTGGCAAAGTCCGGTGATTTTAAAGGGATGAGCGTTCTTTTCGCCATACACCTCTCCTTGGCTTCGGAGCCAACGAATAGTACCGTCAGGGTGGTCGATGCGAAATTCAATATTGTAGTTAGCTTGTTTTCGGATAGCGTTGGCGATCGCTTGAGTAACGAAGCGACGATCTTCAGAATAAATCTGTTTGAGTAAGCCTCTGTAAGTCCTCTTCAACGTACCTGGAGCCAAACCCAACACCTGTTCAAAGTTTTCAGACCAGGTAACTTGACCCATCAGGAGATTCCACTCCCACATGCCGCTATTCGTGACCTGCAATGCTAACTTCAGGCGGGTGTCACTCTTGTCCAGGTATTGCATAAAGCGTAACGATGATGGCGATTTGCTGAGGACTTCTCAAGAATCGATACTCAGCCAACTTCTTCAGGGTTCAGCTGAGTCTAACCCTGGCATGGTTTAATTTTTCTGACCGTTGCACCCGATGAAATCTTGCCTTCTCTTCTAGTATCCTCAGGACTGCGGCGCAGACGAATGATACTTAAGGTAGAGCATAGACACAATAGGACAGCCACCTTGTAGATGCCGCTCGACCACCGCAGGCACTTCTTTGGGGTGAACGGCACTGTACCAAATTTGCTCAGGCGTCACCAGTACCATAGGGCCGTTGCCGCATTGTCCCAGACAACCACTAGTAGCTACTGTGATACCCGTCACTGGTAATTGTTGAAAAGTTGCTAGTACCTTTGCTGCACCTTGCTTGCGGCAGCTACGGCCCTGGCATACAAATACCTGTCTCGAAGATTCTGGACTTTGATTACCCACAAATAACTGATAGGAGCCAACAGATAAAGCTTGGGTAAAGCTCGTACTCTACCCAAGTTATAGCAAATTCAGCTCGTACACCCGGCTGATCTCTGTGCATCGAAGCTCCTGAATATCGCCTTTGCGGTTAACTATCCGCTCGTTCAGGGAAGAGTTTTCGAGTTCCTGAGTGTTTCTAATCCGGTGATAGTCCTTTCGAGGCTAGCCACTCCCGATTGAAGAGCCGCGACTGGTAACGAGCACCACCATCACAAAGAATAGTGACAATTGTATGACCCGGCCCCATTTGTTTGGCAAGTGCTACGGCGGCTCCTACATTGATGCCCGTAGAACCTCCCAGGAAAAGCCCATCTTTCTGGAGTAATTGATAAACCACTCGCACACACTCATGGTCATCTACGCGAATCGCATCATCTGCGGGTGCACCTTGCATATTCGACGTGATGCGGCTGCTACCAATACCTTCTGTAATTGAGTTTCCTTCAGTGTGAGGTTCGCCAGTCTTGACATAACTGTACAGTCCACTACCCATCGGGTCAGCCACAACGGTTTTAACATTGGGGTTTTGTTCTTTCAAGAACATCGCGACGCCTGCGTAAGTACCGCCGGTTCCGGTAGCCGTGACCCAAGCATCAATCTTGCCGTCGGTTTGCTGCCAAATTTCTGGACCTGTGGTTTCGTAGTGAGATTGCCGATTGGCTAAATTATCAAATTGATTCGCCCAGATGGCATTTTCCATCTGTGATGCCACAGTTCCAGAAAGCCTAACGTAATTATTGGGGTCGGAGTAGGGGACGGCGGGAACAGGGCGAACTTCTGCACCCAACGTTCTCAGGGCATCCATTTTCTCTTGGGATTGAGTATTTGGAATAATAATCAAGCACTTGTAACCCCTGGCATTACAGATATGAGCTAAACCAATGCCTGTGTTACCCGCTGTTCCTTCAACCACAGTGCCTCCAGGCTGAAGCAATCCTTTTTCTTCCGCATCCTTGATAATGTAAAGCGCTGCCCGGTCTTTTACGGAACCACCAGGATTGAGAAACTCCGCTTTGCCCAAAATTTCGCAACCCGTTTCCTCGCTAAAGCTGTTTAATCGGATGAGTGGCGTGTTGCCAATTGTTCCGACGAACCCTGCTTTGATATCCATTGTGTATTTCTACCCCTTGTAAAAAAATTACCATAAATAGGCTAGTGGCCTATAGGGTTTCTCAATTGAGTGTGATACACAGGATTATAGGGGCGCATGGTCGTGCGCTCCTACGGATGTACCGCATCCAATCGAGAAGGGCTATATTTCACTAATTGTGATGGATTTGTAGTTGCGCTAAAGCGCTTTAGCGCAACTACAAACTAGAGTTTAACCGAATGTTAGGTTCGCATTTTTTGATAAATATTTCCCCACAAAACACCTATATGACACCTAATTTTTTAGGTAAATTAAGCTCTAATCACTGACGCTGACTATTGACCCCTAGCAGAAGGAGCATTGCAGCTAGCTTCGGGAAGCCACTTCCCAGGAGAAGTTACTGTCGGCGCAGAAGCGGTGAGGACAACCTCCCCTTTTTGATTGAAGTACCATCCTTGAGCTTCTACAAGTTGTTTTGGAGCGGAATTCTGGGGCGTTGTAGTAGCTGGAGGAGTTTTATTTTCAACATTAGAATCAAGCGTAACCCAATTCGTAATTATTGACTCACCTTGTAGAGTGTCGTTAGGGCTGGGTGGCAATCCCCCACGACCTGTAATTGTAAAGCTGCTGCGCTCTTGCGCTGTTTTTGGGGGAGCACATCGACGGTCAATTAATTGAGTGCCATCAACGAAATTGGTCGGCAATTGGTCTTCGAGCTTATCTTGCGTGTTGAGTTCTACGGAACCATTGAGGCCAACAGCAGAACTAGCAGTAAAGTCACTTTCGGGAGTGCGGCGGTCTATAAACTTCCGGAAACCAAAGATTCCTGGCGCTTTAGCTCTAATCGTTCCCCCTTGACCTCGGTCGGCATCGGCAACAATATCGCTATTTTCTTTTAGAATGGCAAAAATATAGCTACCTGCCTCTACATTGATATTGCCGCCATTGGCAGTCCCAGTCGCTGAAGCAACAATCTCACTGTGGTTACGCAGAATGAGTGAATCGGCTACCTTTAATTGGATGTTACCTCCCTCGACAGCAGCCGTTGTTGCTCTCAGGCTTCCTTGATTACTCAGAAAGATGGAATCCGCTGTTATATCTAGGTTGCCAGCAATTCCCACTCCAGTTCCACTGGCACTAACTTGTCCCCCATTTTCCACAACCAAGCGTTCCGTGTTAATCGTCAAGTTTCCCCCCTTTCCTGTAGAGTCCCTTTCAGCTTGAGCAAATAAACCGCTAGGAACTTCATCATCGGCGGAGCGACCACTTACTTGCACTCTAGAAGAGGCGTTGATGGTCAAATTCCCCCCATCGCCTGAGCCAAAGGTGGTTGCTGAAACCTGTGCCCCCTCTGAGACAAGTAATACAGGAGTGGTAATCGTCAAGTTCCCTGCCTTTCCTGTAGAGTCCCTCTGAGATCGAGCAACTATACGGCTGGAAGCTTGACCCTCGACGGAGCGACCAATGAGTTGCACTCTAGAAGAGGCATTGATGGTCAAATTCCCTCCGTCTCCTGAGCCAAAGGTGGTCGCTGAAACCTCTGCCCC
>NZ_DATNPA010000769.1:0-6120 GCF_036703385.1 Allocoleopsis sp.
ACTCAGCCAGCGCACAGGTACATATTGGATATAGTTGCCCACTAATCGATTTTGCAAAATGTTACCCACCCCAATGGGGATAGACTGTTCGGTACTGAGGGTGACAATCGAGCCTCTTGTGGGGTTAAAGGGATTGTCTCGCCAGTCGCGAGTGACACCAAGGGACACAGTATATAGGTCATCAATACCTGTACCGCTGAAGGTGAGAGGATTTCCTCGTATATCCTCACGGGCAATCGTACCATCGCGATCGCGCGTACTAATGCGAGTGAAGTTCAACCCCAAGGTACTCCACCATTGATCGATGGGACGTGTCAACGTCGCGCTACCACCCAAACCTATTTCCCGCACACTCTCACCGTTGGCAAGGTCAATATCTCTATTAAAGATATTGGAAGTACTACGTTTGCGAAAAAGACTGAAGCCATACCCTAAACTATCACTCGCCACCTGATAAGGACTGACGAACTGGGCATTAAAATCGATGTTCTTTAAGCTAATCTGAGTATTTCCTTCGACGCGTTGGGGGTTGGGAAACAGGTTGAAGTCTCGATAACTCAGCGTGCCGTATACACCCACATCATCGTTATAGCCACCCCCAGGGTTGATAGAACGACCTGGACGCTCTTGGATGTTATAGACTACATCAACACCATCATCAGCAGGCACAACAGAGATATCCACCCGCTCAAATAATCCTAATTGCTGCAACTGTTGCAAATCACCCTGAACGACATCCTCTCTAAACACATCACCTGGCTTAAGTTGAATCTCACTAGCAATGTAGTCTTGAGACAGTCGCCTCGGAATGGGATTACCGTCTTTATCCACGGCCTCACCCTGATCATTAACAAAGCGAATCTCGATCGCTCTGACAATTGCCTGCGTGTTGGATACGGCTTCGGAGCTCAGGGGTTGTTGTGAGTTGAGTGAAGAGGGTGGAGTGGAAGTGGGATTCATGCGCGGGTTGCTGCGCAAATCGCTGAGGGCATTGCATCCGGTTTGGCGAGCGCATGTATCACCTATCCTCAAAAAATCCCCATCGTACACAACTCTATGCTGGTCTTCTGATGGCAGAGTGTAGGGGGTTTCTTTACTCGCCGTTATTTGAGCTAATTGCGTTGTCTTTTGGGGTAGCGTGACAGAGGTTGGTGTTATACCAATTGGGTTTGCCTGTGACACATATTCTTTGATTGCTCCCCCCTTAACAAGGGGGGCTGGGGGGGTGTGAAATGTGACATTAAAAAAGTCAATTGGTGTTAGCGGGCGAATATACTGCTTCTCGGTTGAGTCAAGTACACTCAGACCTAACCCCCAACCCCCTTCCCTGCCAGGGAAGGGGGCTAAATTCAAAGCCTTTCTATAAGGAGAAAGGTCAAAGCTGTACCCCACACCCATGAGAACCGCAATATCCAGTTGGCCTGAATCCTTCGTATTAATTGGGTTTGCCTGTGTCTGTGCTGCTAGAAGTCGAGCGCTTCCCATCTCCAGGGGAGTGACGCCACAGACGACCAAACTGACTAACGTAGAAATCGCAACCCTTGGGATATGCATCAAATTAGCCTCACACTCAACCTGTCTTATTCAGAATGCCAGTAGATTGCGACATTGAGTGAAGAAGCTTGCCCAATCAAGTTATGAAGTACTTTTCAAAAATTTACATCTATCCAAGGTAAGGTCTGACTTCAATAGAATAGAGCCTAACCGAACTTTAGCAAGTCTTAATGTCTACCGAAATTTCGAGCCAGCTAGTTTAGTAAAAAATCTCGTCTGTAGACGGCGCTGATAGTTCCCTTTAGCAAAATTTGAGGGATGAATCTGTATGATTACCGCGATCGCCAATGGTTTCAAAAACAGTCTTCTTCCGTTAGCTCGAAACCGGACTCATCTCTTGCAAGCCGTGCTGATGGCTTTTATCTACTTCGGTTTGGCTAAGGGGTCTTTGGTTTTTGCTGCCGTTAATGGATATGCGACACCCATCTGGCCTGCCTCTGGCATTGCTTTGGCAGCCATACTTCTCCTCGGCTATCACCTATGGCCTGGGGTTTTCCTGGGTGGTTGCATGGCTCACTTTATAGGGGAGCAGCTAACAGGAACAGCTATCCTGAGCGGTTTGTGCATCGGCATGGGAAATGCTGTCGGTACTGTCTTAGCAGCCTATCTGATCAAGCGATCAATGGAAAATCATCAACCATTGAACCGCGTTCGGGATGTTTTCTCTTTTGTGTTCCTTGCTGCGCTGCTCAGTCCGATAGCCGATGCCAACATCGGCGTGACTGCCCTATGTGTGTTCGGTGAAGCACCTTGGTCAGCTTATGGAGTGGTCTGGTGGACTTGGTGGATATCGGAAGTTGTGGGCATACTCGTCTTCACTCCTGTGGTTTTGGCTTGGAGTCAAGGCGTCGAAAAACCTAGGCAAAAATTTAAACAACGGTTTGCTGAAGGTGCTATTTTAATAGCCTTTACGATTGCCATTACTCGGATTACCTTCGGAGGTGGGTATCCAGTTGTATATATGCTGATTCCCTTGTTAGTATGGGCAGCATTTCGCTTCGGACAACAAGCAGCCACAGTCTTGGTTGTGATCATATCCCTTATCTCAATCGTGGGAACTGTTCAGGGTTTTGGCCCATTTGTTTGGAGTTCACAAAATGAATCTTTATTACTGTTGCAATCCTTCTTAGGTGTGATTGCCTTAACGACCTTAATCTTGTCTGCTGTTATAGCCGAAAATGAACAGGCAAAAACCCGATTAAAACTGGCAAATGCCGAATTGCAAGATGCTTTTGAAACATTAGAACAAAAAGTCGTAGAGCGCACGGCTGAATTAGCTGAAGCCAAAGAAAAAGCTGAAGTGGCAAACGAGGCCAAAAGCACCTTCCTTGCCAACATGAGTCATGAATTGCGATCGCCCCTCAACGCAATTCTTGGCTTTGCTCAAGTCATGAATCGGAGTAAAACCCTTACCCCAGAACACATAGAAAATCTCAGCATTATCAGCCGCAGTGGTGAACATCTGCTTACCCTGATTAACCAAGTCTTAGATTTATCCAAAATCGAGGCAGGGCGCATTACTCTTAATGAAAACAACTTCGATCTCTATCGTCTGCTCGATGACTTGGAAGATATGTTTCAACTCAAGACTGATGATAAAAGATTGCAGCTAATTTGCGATCGCGCCCCCGAACTCCCTCGCTATGTCCGCACCGATGAGGTCAAATTACGCCAAGTCCTGATTAACCTGCTGAATAACGCGATTAAGTTTACCCAAGAAGGTGGGGTGTCGCTGCGAGTAGATATAGAGTTGAATGTTGGAAGGTTGAACGTTACAGGTTATTCTAAAAACCTTCAACCTGCTAACATTCAACATTCAACCTCTTCCCAACCTGCTAACATTCAACATTCAACCTCTTCCCAACCTGCTAACCTGCAACCTGTAACCCTCAAATTTGAAGTGGAAGATACAGGCTCAGGCATTGCTCCGGAAGAATTGGATAGCATCTTTGAAGCCTTCGTACAAAGCAAAACTGGTAAAGAAGCACAAGAAGGAACCGGATTGGGGTTGTCCATCACACGCCAATTTGTACAACTGATGGGTGGTGCAATGGTAGTCAGTAGCCAGGTGGACAAAGGGACTACCTTCAAATTTGACATTCCAGTCGGTGTGGTTGATGCCAACGACATCGAAAGCCACCAACTGATACGCCGAGTCATTGCCCTCGAACCCAATCAACCTCGATATCGCATTTTGATTGTTGATGACAAACCGACGAACCGCCAATTGTTAGTTAAACTGCTCAATCCCTTGGGTTTTGAACTGAGAGAAGCTTGTAATGGAAGTGAAGCGATCGCAGTTTGGGAAACGTTTGAACCCCATCTCATTTGGATGGATATGCGAATGCCCGTGATGGATGGTTATGAAGCCACCAAACACATCAAAGCAACGACCAAAGGCCAAGTAACTGCAATTATTGCCCTAACTGCCAGTAGTCAAGAAGAAGAACGGGCTGTTGTCCTCAGCGCCGGTTGTGATGATTTTTTGCGTAAGCCCTTCCGTGAGGCAGATATCTTTGAAATAATACACAAACATATCGGTGTACGTTTTGTGTATGAAGACCCAACTAAAAGAGATTCATCTCTAAATAGAAATGGAGAGAAAGATGCTCTGACGGCTGTAGCTCTAGCGGCGCTACCTCAAGAATGGGTGACTAATATGGAACAGGCAATACTTCATGTTAATTTGAAGTTAGTTCTGGATTTGATTGAACAAATTCGTCCAGAAAATGCTCCACTCGCCAATGCTCTCACTTATTGTATTGATAATTTTGAATATGACAAAATTTTGAGTTTGATTACTGCCAGTGCAGGACAGAATAAGTAAAATGAATGTCCGCAAAACGAACAATTATAAAGGTAATATTTTAGTGGTAGACGATACTCCACAAAATTTGCGTTTGTTAGTCAGTATTTTGCAGAAACAAGGATATGAAGTTCGACCCGTGCCGAATGGGAAGTTAGCCTTGTCAGGGGCACGAGGGTTCCTGCCAGATTTGATTTTGCTGGACATCATGATGCCAGAAATGGATGGCTATGAAGTCTGCTCCCAGCTAAAAGCCGATGCACGAACCAAGAACATTCCAATAATCTTTATCAGTGCCATTGATGAGTTGGTAGATAAGGTGAAAGCCTTTGAGGTGGGTGGGGTGGACTACATCACTAAACCGTTTCAGGTGGAAGAGGTTTTGGCGAGAGTAGAAACTCATTTAGCGTTGCAACGCCTGCAAAAAAGCCTGCAAAATAAAAATGACGAATTAACTAAAGCTAATCAATACTTACAAAAAAGTAACCAAGATTTGGTAGACACGTTACAACAACTTCAATCCACCCAAGAAGAACTAATCCAATCGAAAAAAATGGCAGCATTAGGGCATCTGCTTGCCGGAATCGCTCATGAAATCAACAATCCTGTCAGTTTTATCTACGGCAATATTCATATCGCCCGTGGCTACTTCAAAGACTTACTAAGGCTTGTTGAACTCTATGAGCAGATTTATCCTCATCCAACACTAGAAATTCAGCAGTTAGCTGACGAGATGGATTTAGACTTTCTGGTGAAAGATTGGCAAAAACTCATGAATTCCATGCAAGTGGGCGCTGAACGTATCTGCGAAATCGTGCATAGCTTGCAAAGCTTTTCTAGACGGGATGAAGCAGGAATAAGAGCGATGGATATTCATGCAGAAATCGATAACACACTCTTACTTTTGCAACATCGCTTGAGGGCTGAGGGCACTCGACTAGAGATTCAGGTGATTAAAGATTATGGTCAATTGCCTCTAGTTACCTGTTATGCCAGTCAGTTAAATCAGGTGTTCATGAATCTACTTTCCAATGCCATTGATGCTTTAGACAATAAAACGTCCCCACGAATAATTACTATCAGCACATCATTAAGTCAACCCTCAAAAATCACAAGTGACAAAGAAACTGAGCCGATTTCCAATTCTCAGTTCGTTGTCATTCGTGTTGCCGATAATGGTTTGGGCATGGATGAAGCGGTGAAAAATCAGATATTTGACCCATTTTTTACCACAAAGGGCGTGGGGAATGGCACAGGTTTGGGATTATCCATTAGCTACCAGATTGTCGTGGAAAAACACTTGGGTCAAATCAGTTGTATTTCTACTCCAGGGCAAGGGACAGAGTTTATCGTTGAGATTCCAGTACACCTGGTGGCTAACCTTGTGAAACAATGACTGATGCAGAACGCTAATAAACCGACTGTACTACTTTTGCCAAACGCTGCATCCCGGCTTCAATTTCTTCATCACTTGCTGTCAAGCTAATGCGCACACACTGCTGCTTGTGCGACCAGTCTTCTCGTAAACCTGGGAAGAAAGTGCTACCTGGTACAACAATTACACCAACTTTCTTTAACTCTTGATAGAGTTCCCAATCCGTTATCGGTAAATCCTGTAACCATAACCAAGCAAAGATTGCTCCTTCTCCACGATGTAACAACCAAGGCAATTCTTTTGGCATGGATTGGTCGAGAGTATTTTCTAATACATCAAACTTTGAAGCGTAGTAAGGACGAATGATGTTACTAGAAATATCAGC
>NZ_DATNPA010000770.1:0-2022 GCF_036703385.1 Allocoleopsis sp.
TGCGTTTCGCCACTAGCCCCGTTGTAAGTCATGGAAAGTGCGATCGCTATACTGGTAGGCGAGACAAAGACATTCTTGTTGCTGTCCTGTTTGAGTACTTCTTGGAACAGCTTGAAACCAAATTTTGTATTCGCATCAACAAGCTTTGAATCCACGGGTCGATTGGGCGCTTGTGCCATTAAACGTGAATTTTCAGGTTTTTGGGAGTTATGCAGGGAGTCAAGGGCGTCGATTTTCTGCGCCATCAACCCTCCCACTAGCCCTGAGAGAACAATCCCTGCTGCCACAATAGCACCCACTCGATTGAGTATTTCCCGATTCATCTCACTACCTCACTTGCTGATGCATTTCCTCTTTTAAGATGACCTGTTTCAGTGAGAGGTGTTCCAGTGGTTACAGTTTTGGCAACTACTCTAGTTAGTTTAATCCTGTTTCTTTTATTTTTTCCTCAATCCGGAGGAGTAGAGGTAAGTAAGGAATTATAACGCGGTAAGAAAGAATTTCTGAGCAATTAGGCTAAACACTTGGCTCGTTCTTTTGCCAGCCTAGCACATGCTTTATATTAGGCAATTTCCACGTTCTGACAGGCTTAGGCAGATTTGGATCTAACTCTTTCGCCTTTTGCCACGCTACTGCTGCGTCCTTCAACTGGTTTTGAGCATAAAGAATCGTACCTTGGTAAAAATGAGCGATCGCATTCCTAGGATGTACAGCTAACACTCCTTGAATCGCTTGGTTAGCAGCCACCTTTTTTCCCCTGCCTTGCTCTATCAGTGCCAACCCTATTTTTGCTTCTGGCAAGTCTGGTTTTAACTCCAAAGCTTTATGATGAGCTTTAAGAGCAGCTTCCATATTACCCAAGCGTCGCTCAGCTTCGCCTATATTCGTGTATGCCTCTGCATGGTTGCGGTTATTCTGAATTGCATCTCGATAGCAGTTTATTTTGCTTTCCAGATAATCTTTTTCCTTGTTGCTTAGGCTAGTGTTTGTCAGCAGGTGAGATAACGGATCGTTAACTAGAAATCCGTTACAGAGGTTAGCCTCTTCAAAATTGGTGACTTTGACTGAGCCATCGAAATTCGTAACGTTGACTGAGCCATAGTAAAAGGAAAGCATAGTATAAATCAGGCCAATCACAGTGATGATAAGCATAATCAGATTAGCCCAGCGCTCAATCCCTTGAATTACCTGCTTAACTTTAGACATAAGCGATTCAATTACTTGGTTAACTTCAAGCATTCTTGAGGATTCTTTTTCGATCCATAGTGTCGTTATTCGCTATGAGGGGGTTAATCGGGTATCTCCCCATCAATACCTTAATTACATAAATTTATTGAGATTTGGCACAATTTTGTTTTGGATTTGGTCAATTACTGTCATAATTCCGTTTTCACGGTTGTCGAGAAGGGAAAATTTTACTTCTTGCAAGTAAGCCGCAAGATTGTCATGCAAAATTGGCTTTTCCACATGAGCTGTGTGATTAGTGTCCCAGACATCCCAAAGAATGATGCCTACGCCAACCGTACAATCTAAAACCGCTGCCCCTAACTTCCCAGCCAGAACTGCACCCGTCTTTGTAGCAACTTTCGCGCCAGCCTTACTAGCCAGTTTAGTAACAACCTTACTACCAACTTTTAAGACAAGCGGAGCAACTAAAGGCTTGAGAGCTAGATAGCCACCTCCACCAGCCAACACCTTCAAAGAAAGATTCGAGATTTTACCTTCAGTATCATTAATGGTGATGGCAATCTCATTGAGATAGCGCTCCCAGTCTGCTTGGGGTAGGTTGTAACGTACTGGAATACTGTTGATGTTCCCCTTCAACTCATCCAGGTAGTGCTTAACAGTTTGTTGGGTTATGCGTTCTAGTCTGAGTTGGGACGTTTGCGGTATGAGTACCCGTTTAGCAAATTCTTTCTGAAAATCCTCAGTAATGACTTCAGCAACTTTTTGTGCTGGGGTTGGATTATTGGGATTTAGTAAACGACTTGCACCTGATGAGAGTTGAACAAAAAGGCTCTT
>NZ_DATNPA010000771.1:0-7167 GCF_036703385.1 Allocoleopsis sp.
AAATCCATAAACACTAACTATTTAGTCGGCTGTTCACTGTTCACTGCTCAGTGATAAGCTGCCGCGCCTACAAGTTGCACTTTTCAGTAAAAAGGTAATTGGGGCAAATGGTATTGCCGAATTTCTTGCCCAAAGTAAGGGAATGCATCTTCTATTACCCATTACCTATTACCCATTACCAGCCCCAAGAGATATGCTCTTTTCCAAGCACAACAGCTTACTAGTCATCCTCCAGCTTCAAAAGTTGCTCATTGAGGGTTCTGATGCGCTCTTCAACGACTTCTTCGGAGAGAATCCGCCTGCGAAGAGCGTCGGTGAGTGCGCCCTTTTCTGCCAGGAGCAATTGCCGACGAATTGCGTCTAGCTTCGTGCGATCGCGAAGGGAGTCCGAAAGACTTTCACCCTTACTTTCAGGCGATCGCATCGGACGCTGGTTGTAGATATCCCGCAATGTTCTCTCAGACGCTGCCACCCGCACCTGATAAGCGGCTCGCATCTCTTCGTAGACAGCTTTGGGCAAAACTCCTGATTTCAACAAACTATCTAATTCATCCTGAGCGGCCTTAGCCGTCATCAGTTGGGCTTGCAATTCCTCAATCTGCTGGTACGATTCCGAGCGGTGAGCGACCTTTAAACGTCGCACAACCCAAGGCAGACTCAGCCCTTGTCCCACCAGAGACACCAAAACAATGCCCAAGATGATCGCAATCAGTTTTTCTCGATCTGGCAACCCAAGCGGTAAACTCAAAGCCAAGGCCGTTGAGAGCGACCCTTTAATATTGCCCACAAATAGAACATGCCTCCAGCGCATCGGAATCGGTCGGTCAAAAAACCGAACCGTCGCTAAAAGCGGATAAACGGTAATTGCCCTTCCGACTTGATAGGCAATAAAGGCTAAGAAAACGGCTGGCAACGTCTGCCAAAGAGTGCTGAGATTAATCTCTAGACCAATGAGTAAAAAAATAAAGGTATTGACCCCAAAGCCAGCGTATTCCCAGAAGCTAAACAACGTCACTTGAGTCGAGGCTGAGGTCATTTGGGAATGCTCGAAGTTGCCAACAATCAATCCCGCCACAACAACAGCAACGACGCCGGATACATGGAGAAACTGACCGGCTTGGAAGGCTCCCAACGCAATGGCAACGGTGAGGAGAATGCTACTCAATGGGTCATCTGCTTGACTCAACAACCGAATACTGAGGTAGCCCAATGCGGCACCGACTAAGGCACCGCCGATGATGACGAATAAAAATTCCTGTACTACAAATAAAGGCGATAATGTACCCGTCTTGTAAACGGTCAAAATCAGGCTAAATAAAACTAGAGCCACATCATCGTTAACCAGACTTTCACCCTCCACTAGGGTGACCAAGCGGTGAGGCGCGGACACCTCCTTAAACACCGCAATCACTAGGGCTGTATCTGTAATGGACAAAATCACACCGACCAATGAGGCGGGTATCCAATCTAAACCGAGTGCTAGTCTCAGCAAAACGGAGGTGATGCCAGCACACAGCAGAATCCCCGGCCCCGCAAGCAGGGCGATGGGCTTAATCGTACTCCGCAAACGACTGATATCTGTATTCAGCGCGGCTTCAAACAGCAGAATCGGCAAGAATAAATTGAAAATTAGGGAAGAGTCCAGGCGGATGCGATGAGGTTCGGGCAAAAGCTCAGTAATGGCTAGCCCTGCCAACACCAAACCCGCAATGTAAGGAATACGAAGTCGGCGTGAGATGAGGGCAACCCCTGTGGCGACCAACAACAGGACGATCAGAACGGTTAATACTTCCGCCAGATTGCTGTCGCCGCCTGAGACGGGGACTGCCAGGAGGATGCGATCGCGAAGCATCCCGATAGGGTTATCGCGATCGCGAAGCAGTAGCGAGTTTATGAGCGTCAGCATCCCGATAGGGCTATCGTCTAGCCATTGCATAGCACCTAATTACTCAGATAAAGGACAGACTAGGGTCAGGTTCCACAGAACAACCCTTCGTATCTTAAGGGATGCACTCAAACTCAACCTCAAAGATTTTCTTATAGCAATCTTCAGATTTACGCCATTGCACCCAGAGCCAATTTTTGCTAAAGCGGTAAACGTTTATTGGGTTACACCCGCATCTTTCATATAACTCAACAACCAATTGGCTGCTGTAGCCCGACGAGTCTGCCGGGGGCCAAATTCACCGATTTTGTAACCTTTAAAACCCAACTGCTCTTTTAACAGTTGTTTATTGGCTTGCGGAATCGAGCGAGTCAGTTTCACCGTTGCAAGACGGCTCTCAATAAAGTTCGGTGGCTCTGGATATTCCTCTTTCCATTCAGGAGCAACCTGGGTAATATCCCATTGATTCGCGGTTGAATCATAGCGATAACCTAAATAGTTCCAAACCAACTTGTTGACGGTATCATCGGCAATCTCTTCATTCAAAATTGCCCAGATGGTATCGGTATTTAGCGGCGGTAGCTTGAACATCATTTAGTATTATTTGTCAATAGCTATTTTCACTTCAGTGCAACACAACTTTTATAGGGGCACGATAATATCGTGCCCTCACCGTGTCATATATGCAAGGTTTATCGAGGAGAATAGGAGTCCAATTCTAGAGCATTAATGAACGGCTTTCGCCCTTATGGGAATCTCCACGATAAACTCTGTCCCTTGACCTAGGGCAGAAACACAACTGATTTGACCCTGGTGTTTTTCCACCACAATTTGGTAGCTAATGGCTAACCCCAAACCCGTGCCAGTTCCTACGGGCTTGGTGGTAAAAAACGGGTCAAATATCTGATGCAACACTTCCTCACTCATCCCAGTCCCGTTGTCGGCAATCCGAATGATCACCGAAGTCGGACTTTGGCATTGCATTGGGAAAGACTTGTTAGAAGCTTCCTTGTCTCTCTTTTCATGCTTTTCCTCCTTGTCCCCTTGTCCTCCTGTCTCCTCGTATGAGTTGCGGTTATCCCCTTGCCCCCAGTCCTGATCGCATACCTCAGTGCGAATGCTAATCTTGCGTGGAGCGGGTACGGTTTCCATTGCGTCAATGGCGTTACTGAGCAAATTCATGAATACCTGATTCAACTGACTGGCATAGCAGGTGACCAATGGAAGTTGACTATAGTTTTTAATCACTTCAATCTCAGCGGTATCGCCTTTAGCTCTCAGACGATGCTGCAACAGCAATAAGGTATTATCAATACCATCGTGGATATCGACAAGTTTTAGCTCGGATTCATCCAACCGGGAAAATAGCCGTAGCGATCGCACAATTTGATGGATGCGCTCGGCTCCCACCTCCATTGAATTCACCAGTTTTTGCCAATCGTCTACCAGAAACTGCCAATCGACTTCTTGGGTTACCCGCTGAATTTCGGGTGTGGGATGAGGGTAAGTCTGCTGGTAGCTTGCAATCAAGCGACTCAGGTCTTGGAAGTATTCCTTCGCCACATAAAGATTCCCATAAATAAAGCTGACTGGGTTATTGATTTCATGAGCAACGCCCGCGACCATTTGCCCCAGACTTGACATTTTTTCGGCCTGAATCAGTTGGGCTTGGGTACGTTTCAACTTCGAGAGGGTTAGTTCTAGCTCTTGCGCCTTTTCTCGTTCTCGTGCTTCCGATTGTCGCAGCGCTTTTTCCACTTGCTTGCGATCGGTGATGTCCAGTATCGTTCCGAAAAGTCGGATGACCTGCCCTTGCTCGTTAAAAATGGCCTTTCCTCTGGCCTCGACATACCGGATAGAATGATCGGGTCGAACCAAGCGAAAGTCTGATTCATAGGATGTGCCTGACTCCAACACTTGCTCAATCGATTTTCTCCACAAAGCTCGGTCATCATGATGAACTTTTTTCAGCAGTTGGGTGTGGTTCGGTTCTGGCCCAGTTGGGTCAAGGCCAAAAATGCGGAAGAGTTCTTCTGACCAGGTAATTTTGTGAGTGATGACATCAAATTCCCAACTACCGACATGGGCAATCCTCTGAGCCTCTGCCAGATTGGCCTCGCTCCGTCGGAGTTTTTCTTCCGCCCAGAAGCGATCGATACCCAAAGCAATGCCATTGGCAATAGATGCCATCGCTTGGAGGGTTACTGGTGTTAGCGGATAACGAGCAAAGATTGCCATCACCCCCACTAAGCGGTTTTCCACAATTAAGGGGTAGCCTGCAAAGGCCAGCATCCCTTCCTCCCATTGGGAAATTTGGGGGGTTCGTTGGCAAGCACAGGTGTTCGACTTCAATTCTGGATGATTCAACGGTTCGTTGAAGGGAGAAACCTCTGATTCTTGATTTGAGCGGTTCAGGAGTTGTGCGCTTTCACACCCCGCTTCGCATTCGGCAATCGAAAATCCAAAATCGATCCGAGGCTGACGTTCTTGAGCCATCAAGCCGATATAGCACTGACCGACTCTCACCCGGCGATAAACCTCGTTGAGGTGTGGATACATCCCTATCCCTGCACTGGCTTGCAGTTCCAACATGCCTTCTGCTTCATTGAGAGTCCAGATGCCGGCGATCGCAGCATTGAGGTGTTCTAATAAGGCAGAGGTACAACGACCGAGCCTATCTTGCAAGCTACTGCCTTGGGTAAGAGCCGTCCCGACATCCGCATTTAAGTCTGCTAAATTGATTCGTTCCAGCAGGGCGGCTTCTGCCCGTTTGCGATCGCTAATCTCCTGTTGCAGTAGGGCATTTTGCTGCTTTAATTGCTTCGAGAGCCGTTGAATGGTGAGTTGATTTTCGATCCGTGCTAAAAGTTCTTCGACTTGAAACGGCTTCGTAATATAGTCAGCACCACCGCCTCTCAACGCTTTGACTTTCTCAGAGGTTTCATTTAAAGCTGTCAGGAAGATGATGGGAATTTCCTGGGTTTCTTCCCTGGCTTTCAGCTGGCGACACACCGCATTGCCATCCATCTGTGGCATCATCATGTCGAGCAAAATCAAATCGGGGGGAGACGCGATCGCGGCATTCACGGCTAGTTGACCGCAGATCGCCCGTTGCACTTGATATCCGCGATCGCTCAGAATCCGGGATAAAAAACGTAGGTTATTCGGTTTATCATCAACAATTAAAATTTTACTTGCTTTATTAGTTAATAGTCTTGATGTTATTTCTACCATATTCACCCCCCATCTTTAAGCCTTGAATTACTGATTTATATCGTGTCTCCTAGCATCGTCATGTTATTGAGAAGACTGGTTTATGGTTCATAGTTGATTCAATGAACTGTAAATGTACAGATATGGCAAAAGGCAGAAGGAAGAGGGCAGAAGGTTTATTCCAGGTAGTTGGTCGTTTGGGCCTTTAAAGAAAGTCCTAACTGTATGGCGACAGCTATACAAGCACGATAGTAGATTTTCGCCCCCCTACCCCCCAAAATTGGGGGGAACCTGAATTCAAAGTCCCCCAGAATTGGGGGATTTAGGGGGCATTCCAGTATTTATACAAGAGGTCTACTGTTCACTGTTCACTGCTCACTAAACACTGTTGAGTGATACACACAATTACATCAAGACGAAAATCATTCAACAAATCGGTTAAAGCCAAAGCCAGAGAAGCATTTTCCTGGGGAATTTTCTGGATTAACTCGAAAACCAACTCTTCATTGACGACATTCGCGGCCTCATAAAGTTCGTTTACCCACGGTAGAGGCATCTTTGCCAATTCCCCAAGGAAAAATGAATCCGATTTTTCGCCACTCGACTCAACTCGCCAGGGAGCCTGGGTTGATGCAGGCAAATCTTCATAAAGGTAGCGCACCCCCAGGTATTCCGAGAGCTTTTCAAAGATTACTGCTTCAGCAAAGGGTTTACGCACAAAATCGTCGGAACCTGCCGTCAAAATCTCCCCTCGCTTCTCCTCAAAGATACTGGCAGTCAGAGCAATAATAAAGGTAGTTGGGGGTGAGTTAGATAACACAGAAACACTGGTAATCTCCTTCGAGCCCAATCCGTGCTCACTCTCCTCATTGCCCCAGCTCCTGATTTGTGTTCCTCTACTTCTGGCTCTCTGTGTTTCCCTGGCTCGAATTTGTCTAGTCGCCTCTAATCCATCCATCACAGGCATCCGTGTATCCATCCAAATCAAATGGGGCTGCCAACTCTCCCACAGAGCTAATCCTTCGACACCATTTTCGGCTTCGCGCACTTCAAAACCAATGGGTTCGAGCAACTTAACGAGTAGTAAACGGTTTTCTTTGGTGTCATCCACCACTAGCAGACGATACTTGTCCTGATTAGGCTCTAAACCAATCACCCGCCGGAGAGGTTTGGCTATCAGTTCCAGTGAATCTGGCTCAGCGATTTTGATGTCAAATTTAAAATTAGCTCCCTCACCTAAAATACTGCTAACCTTAATTTCTCCCCCCATCAATTGCACAAATTTTCGCGTGATAGCTAAACCCAAGCCCGTTCCTTCGGCAAATTTTCGACCCGTTTCTGTTTGCACAAAGGCATCAAATAAGCTTTCCATTTCCTCTGCTGCAATTCCAGGCCCCGTATCTTCGACTTCAAAATGTAGGGTATGAGGAAATTGGGATGAGAGCTGCTCGGCTGGGAAACAATTGTCTGGTGAGATGCTCTTTAAAATCTCTGCGTCTGCTGTATTTTTACACCGTTTTGACGGTTGACTTTGTCTGTCTTCAGTCGCTTGCCCCGCACTGACTCGCAAAGTAACTGTACCGTGTTCCGTAAATTTGAGTGCATTTCCGAGAAGATTAATTAAACAAATCCGTAATTTTTTCGAGTCTGTTTTTATATAATGAGGAATATCGGCTGGAACCAAAAAAATTACTTTTAAATTCCTTTGCTCAGCTTTAATTTGGAACATTTCTTCCAAAGAATCGAGCAAACGATATAGATTAAAACTCGTTTCATCAAGCGAACTTAGACCCGCCTCGATTTTGGACAAATCTAAAACATCATTGATTAAATCCAGCAAATGCTCACCACTGCGATTGATGATTCTCAAATATTCCCGCTGCTCGGTGCTCAATTGCAAATCGCGGCTTATGACTTGGGTAAAACCCAGAATGGCATTGAGGGGAGTGCGGAGTTCATGACTCATATTAGCTAGGAACTCTGTTTTCGCTTTGGATGCAGCTTCAGCCGCTTTTTCAGCTTTCAATCGCTCTTGAATCTCCTGTTGCAGCTGTTGATTTTGCTCTTGT
>NZ_DATNPA010000772.1:0-10289 GCF_036703385.1 Allocoleopsis sp.
ACCGATGTTACCGTTTTGTTTGCTGACTTAGTTAATTTTACTGAGATTTCGGCTCAAATTCCCCCTACACGATTAGTTGAATTGCTCAACAAAATCTTTTCTGAATTTGATCGGCTGGCAGAGAAGCACGGTTTAGAAAAAATTAAGACCATTGGAGATGCCTATATGGTAGTGGGGGGTCTGCCAATGCCTAGAGCGGATCATGCAGAAGCGATCACAGAAATGGCTCTCGATATGCAACAGAAAATCACTCGCTTCACAGGACTTAATGGCGAACCGTTTCACCTCCGCATTGGCATTAATACAGGGCCGGTGATAGCAGGAGTAATTGGTACCAAAAAGTTCACCTATGACTTATGGGGCGATACGGTGAATGTTGCGTCTCGGATGGAATCTCATGGTATTGAAGGGCGCATTCAAGTAACAGATGTTACTTACGAGCGTTTGAAAGGCAAATATGTGTTTGAACAGAGGGGTGTTACCCCCATTAAGGGTAAAGGAGACATGATGACATATTGGCTTATAGGGAGAAAAGATGCTCACTTTTAAGAGCCGCCTCTTCAACTAACTGGCGTGATCCCTTTTTTGTTATAGCAAAAGGCAGAAGGCAGAAGGCTTTTATGTTTATTACTGATACATGGTCGTTTCAGGCGTTAAAGAAAGTCCTAACCTTTATGGCAACAGCTATACTTTGGGGCTGAGAAATCCGGCGAAGCATTCTTAGATAAACCTTTTGGGCTTTACGTGAAGTTTGTGGCAAGAATGCTTCACCCCTACAAAAATCGTGATTCTTTCCCGGAAATAAGAAAAGAGGGATGAGATGTCTATCAATAGAACTCTGCTGCCTAAGGCGAAAACTTAAATGATCGAACTCTAATCTATCCGACCATTATCTATTAAGCTAAACAAAAGCTGTAAGTTTGAACCTTAACAACATCTGGACGACTACGAAAAAAATGCTGAACGTGTTGAGTCCCCAGTTGCGTGGTTATGGTGGTGCTGGATTAGGAGTTGTGCTAGCGCTGCTACTGAAACGACTGATCGAAGTTCAAATTGCTGTTGACAACCCTTTCCTCCTCTTCTTTCCAGTGGTCATGGGCAGTACCTGGTATGGAGGTTTGGGGCCAGGACTGTTAGCAACTATAGTAACGAGCTTGCTCTCCTATTATTTCTTTATAGACCCCAACTATTCACTCTTTTTTACCTATTTTGGGCAACTTTTCGCATCGGAGCCTACTGTAGGACAAAGCTTGCACTGGATGCCTAAGCCTGAGGAAACCTTGCAGTTAGGATTATACATTTTGCAAGCCTTGCTGTTTTGTGGGTTAATGGGTGTGCTTCACCTGGGAAGGCTCCAAGGTGAGACGTTTAAGAATCAGGAAAAAACGCGATCGCTCTTTCGTCCAACTGCATCCCAACAAGCACAACTTCCAGTGCCTATTATGGCGGATTGGTGTTTTGTCGAGATTTTAAGAGAAGATGGTTCGCTTCGGCGACTCCCTGTCGTTCATAGAGAATTGCTTTATCCTGATGCCGCTTATCGTACCCGGATGTTTGCTAAACATAGGGCGCAAGATGAAAGCTATCGAGATTGGGAGCGGGACATTACCTGTAAAGATGGAAGCCTTAAAACCATCGCTTGGTCAAACATCTCCCAGCAGTTTCCCATTCCGGGTTGGGTAACCTGGGGCATTGGCGTTGACACGACCGATCGCAAACGGGCGGAGGACGCCCTCAAAACCAGTCAGGAGCGACTGCTCTTAGCTCAAAAGGTTGGCAAAATTGGTTCCTTTGAGTGGAATCTTCAAACCAAGCAACTGACCTGGACACAAGAGCTGGAAGCGTTGTATGGCTTGGCTCCGGGTAGCTTTGGAGGCAACTACAAAGACTGGTTAAAGGCACTCCACCCCGATGATCGTGCTCAGGCCAAACAGGAAGTCCGATACATACTTACTCAGGGCATAGACTTTAGCATGGAGTACCGCATCCTTTGGCCTGACGGAAGTTTACATTGGATTGCCAGCCGATCGCAGGTTTTTAACGATGACGCTGGAAAGCCTTGGCGTATGATTGGCGTCCATAAGGACATTACTGAGCGCAAACAGGCGGAAGAGGCGCTTAGGGAAAGCGAGGAGCGATTCCGGGTGATGTTTAATCAAGCCGCTGTGGGCATCGCCCTAGTGGGATTAGACGGCTACTTTATCCAAGTCAATCCAGCAATGTCGGAGATTACTGGGTACAGCACCGATGAGTTACTTCAGATGAGGATTCAGGACATTAGCCATCCTGAAGAACAGCAGGTTGATTTCGACAAGTTTCAACGAGTGGTGACGCGGGAGATTAACGGTTACTCGGTAGAAAAGCGCTACTTCCACAAAAATGGCTCCATTATTTGGGTGAATGTTACTGTTTCAGCGGTGTGGGACTCCAAGGGGCAACCGAAGTATGGGGTTGGCATTATTGAGGATATTAACGAACGGCAAGCCGCGCAGCGCGAACGCAAACGTGCTGAAGCCTCACAGCAGTTTCTGGTAAAAGCGAGTACCATGCTAGCTGCCTCGTTGGATTATGAAACCACACTGAATAATGTGGCTCACTTAGCCGTCCCCAGCCTCGCGGATTGGTGCTTGGTTGACGTTTTTCACGCCGATGCATCAATTCGGCAAATCGCCATAGCCTGTGCTGACGCCTCGAAACAGGCAACACTAGAAGAACTGCGACGCCGTTACCCCCCCGATCCCAAAGCACAGAATTCCCTATGGCAAAGGCTCCTAAAGGGTGAATCCATACTCTGTCCAGAATTAACCGATTCACAGATGATTGCCTCTGCTCAAAATGATGAACACTTGCAATTACTGAGGAGTTTGGGGAAGAGATCGGTAATGGTTGTTCCGATCCAGTCTCGACAACAGGTTCTCGGCGTAATTTCCTTTGCTGCATCGGAATCGGGGCGTTGCTACAATCTAGATGACCTGGCTTTGGCAGAAGATATAGCCCGTCGTGCAGCTACGGCGATTGACAACGCTCGCCTGTACCGAGATAGTGAAGCGGCTCGAAACGCGGCTCAAGAGGCCAATCGGATGAAAGACGAGTTTCTCGCCATACTCTCTCACGAATTGCGATCGCCCCTCAATGCCATTCTCGGCTGGACGCAGATGCTCCGAACGCGCAAGCTTAGCGAAGAGGCGACGGCTCGTGCTTTAGAAACCATTGAGCGCAATGCCAGAGTACAAACGCAACTGATTGAAGATTTGCTGGATGTCTCTCGGATTATTCGCGGGAAACTCAGTCTAAATATCCGCCCTCTCAACCTGGCTTCAGTGATTGATGCTGCCATCAATACGGTACGTCCAGCCGCTGATGCCAAAGGAATCCAACTTGAGTCTATACCCACTGCCAAGGCGGGATTAATTTCGGGCGATGCAAACCGTTTACAGCAAGTGGTCTGGAATCTACTGTCTAACAGCATCAAGTTTACACCTCAAGGAGGACGGGTCCAAGTACGAGTCGATAGCCAGACAAAAGATGTATCGGGTCGTCTGTACACTCAAATCCAAGTCACAGATACGGGCAAAGGTATCAGCCCTGAGTTTCTCCCCCACGTTTTCGATCGCTTCCGTCAGGCGGATAGTACCACCACACGGTCCTATGGGGGCTTGGGACTGGGACTGGCGATAGTCCGTCATTTGGTGGAACTGCATGGAGGCACTGTTCAAGCCGAAAGTGCCGGAGAAGAACAGGGAGCAACGTTTACAGTCAAATTACCACTTTTGGAAAAGAGCCGGGACGTGTCACACAGCAGGAAAAAATTCCCCTCTCATCTTCTCACTAACACTCCGGTCACGTCCAAACGGCTTCCTGCTGATGCTCCTAATGTCGTCAGCACTCCGTTATCGCTATCAGCCTCTGAGCCTCTCACAAACTTACGAGTACTTGTGGTTGATGATGAGGCGGATACACGGGATTACCTAATTGGACTCCTCAAAGAGTCGGGAGCTCAAGTAACGGGTGTAGCCTCTGTGAGGCAAGCCCTCTCAGAAATTGGGCAGTTGCTACCAGATATACTCGTTACTGATATCGGTATGCCTGGTGAGGATGGCTACTCCCTAATCCAACAAGTGAGAGCCTTGGCACCAGAGCAAGGAGGATTGATTCCGGCTGTTGCCGTCACAGCCTATGCTAGCGAGGAGGATGCCAAACGTGCGATCGCGGCAGGCTTTCAAGTCCATCTTTCTAAACCCGTTGACTCACCTCAATTGGTGGCTGTGTTGGCACAGCTTGCCGGACGGCTCGCAGAAACTGACGCTACGATTAACTACTAAATAACATCCTGTAAGACCTTCCCCGTGTTGCGCCATGTCCAGATACCAGCCACAGCTACCACAAGGCTCATACCTACCAGTACAGTCGTTAAACCCAGCCTATCAGTCAACGGGCCTGCGATCGCCAACGGAACACTCAGGGCAATATTCACCACGTTATTTTGGAATCCGAAGACTTTGCCCCGCATGGTTTCCTCGGTAGAGGTGTGAATAACAGTTTGCATGGGGACGCCAATCAAGGAGGCGGCTAAACCCAACAAACCGCTCAGCCCCAATCCCACCCACATATGTTTAGTAAAAGTAAATACAGCCAAAACCAAGGCCATACTCACAAAACCCACTAAGGGTAAGGGCTTATGATGAAAGCGATCGCCCCAGTGTCCCAATACCCCAGCTCCGAAAACTACACCAATTCCAGCCGCCGCTAAGAGAAAGCCAAATTGAGTAGGCTTAAGTCCAATTCGTTGAGCTAAATTAAACGCGAGTACTGTTAAGGCTGCAAACACCGAGTACAGAATCGTTAACTGCACCATTGCATTCCTAACCCGACGATTTTTCCACAGATAACGTAGACCTTCCCTAAAATCATGCCAGGGATGAATCGCTACCGTACTATTGCTAATATTCTTCTCTTTGATTTCGATAAAGATACTGCTCAAACCAGCAACCAGATAGCATAGGGAAACAAAAATAGCTTGACTATTTTCTCCTCCCCAAGTTTTTACCAGAAATAAAATCGGCTCTCCAATGGCAAAACCGACAATTAGCGAACCCATCATCGTTGTGGTAAAGAGCGCATTGGCTGACATTAAATTTTCTGGTCGTACCAAAAGAGGAATGGCTGCCTGTTCAGCTGGAGCCGAGAATTGCGCCATGCTAGAGAGCAAAAAGGTAATCACCAGCAGGAGTACAAACTGTTTTGGCAATAGGAGGATTAAAAGCATCAGTACTGCACGAACCAAGTCAGCACCAATTAGCAATTGCTTTTTCGGAACGCGGTCAACAAAAATGCCAGCCGCCGATCCGAAGAAAATGGCTGGTAGCGTAAAAGCCACCATCAAAGCGGAGCGCATGGAATTTTCCAAAGCTGGCGGCGACTGATAATAATCGAGCAGAGAAATTAACAAAACGAAGCAGACTTTATCTGATACTTGGGACAACAACTGCCCAAACCACATCACCATAAACGGTCGGTTTTTTAGCAGGGCATAAAATCCGCTTGTCCTCGCCGGCGGTTCAGCTGGAAACATAGCAATAGTTCAGTCGGCTATCGATCTCTTTACCTAGTGTGTGCTGTTAAAAAGCGTTGGTGCCAGTCTAGCAGCCAATTTTTTTTGTGGGCTAGTACAGGGAACAAGTGTAAATTCTATACTCTAACTTAGTAAGGTCTAAAAAGGAAAAATCCGAGCTGGTGTGGAAACTCCTCAGTAGTGAGGTTTCACTTGTGAAGGTGATATTTTAAAAGGACAAGTCTTTCTCCTGTCTTGGGGAAATCTACAGGACATTGAAGCTCAAAACGTTTCTGATTGATAGGTCACTTGCTCAATTGTCACATATATCACTGTTGACAAGCGTTTTTAGTTGACTACACCACAAAACTTAACTCCCCTATGGATTAAGATAGCTTTCTCCTGACTTCTGTGTAGCAGCTTAAGCGAACGCAGCACTTTCTTAGAGTTAAGGCCAGAGGTAAAAATCCGCATAAATGAATCTATCTTTGGGCGGTTGGTTTTGCCTGAAGGTTGGGTTTTGGATCTTGGGCAATCCAACCTTGAGACGAATAGTAACGAACCTCAAAATGTAGATGCGGTTTTGTGGTGTCAGGGTGTCCGGTAGTCCCAACAGTTCCTAGTTTATCTCCTACCTTAACCAACTGACCCGTTCTGACTGATACTTGGTTGAGATGGGCATAGCGAGTTTGCCGTCCACCTTGGTGATTCACAACCACCAAATTGCCGTAACCTCCTTGTTTTCCTGCGTAGGCGATGGTTCCCACCTCAACAGACAGTACTGGAGTACCGGGATTAGCCAGTAAATCAATGCCACTGTGAAATCTACGTTGACCCGTTTTGGCGTCTGGATGCCAGCCATAGCTTAAGGCTACGGATGCAGTAATGGGCAAAGGATAACCCTGAAATCCGGTGTAATTCTCTCCTGTCCGGCGTCGGGTAGCTGAACGATTCACCCCTGGAATAAAGATTTGACGCGGCTTGGGTTGACAGCCGTTGAGTTCGTACAAAACATCAGCACGGACACCGTAGGTAGCGGCGACATCTTCCCAGCGAGAACCCGCAGGAACTTGTATCCGCATACCATTGATCGGGGGAATGAAAATTTCTTGACCAACGAGTAGCGATCGCTCCCTTAAGATGGGATTAAAAGCGATGAGTGTCTCAGGAATCAGTTTGTATCGCTTGGCAATGCTCTGCAATGTTTCACCCGCAGCAATCTTGTGTCGAGCCAATCGTAAGAGAACGGGTGGGGGACAGCTGTTTTTGGGCGGTGTGGGAGTTTGAGCAATAGCCGAATGAGATTGTATACCAATAGCCGGGGTAATCAGGCAAACAATTGTGCCAAGAATGGGAAGTCTGCGAGATAAAGGCATTTGTATTGTGTGATGAGTCAACAAAGTCCAGAGTAGGATGTTTGAAGTTGAATTTAGCGATCGCAATTCCCTCTCGATACAGTACTTCTGCGCTCACTAAAATTTTAGGAATATATGTACTCACGCCACTGAGCGCTTTATTCTTCCTCTGTTTCTTCTCCTTGACTGTGCTGCTCAAACTCGGTCAAGATTTAAAGTTGAATTTAGCGATCGATCGCAATTCCCTCTCGATACAGTTTCTCGTACTGCTTCAGCTTTGGGGGAATGGACTTCGAGGAGAATAGTGCGATCAGTTGAGAAATTTTTTTCTTGAGCCTTTTGTGTCAGTTGTATGATAATTCCGAATGCAGATCGCGCTGTGATCGAACATAGCTCAGATACTCCAAGATTGACAACCTGCTACCCGTTGTAAGAGTTAGAGGTTTATATGACAGATGCAGTCAAGTTGTTAGATGTAGTTGCTCTTACAGTCAATTTGCCTGAATTCAATCTGCGGCGTGGTCAAGTGGGTACAGTTGTTGAAATCCTTGCCGAGGGTAGGGCGTTTGAAATTGAATTTAGCGATCGCACAGGACGCACTTACGAGTCTCTTGGTTTACGTGCAGAGCAAATTATGGTGCTACATTTTGAGCCAGTATCTGGTGATGTTGCAGCTTAACAAGGTGAGGGGCGATAAGCCTACGGCATAGCTTCGCTTAGCGCTTCTCGTACTGCTTCGGCATTGGGGGAGTGGAGTTTGACGGGGATGGTTGCGATCGCTCTGGAAAATCAGGGCGTTTTCCGGGAAATAAGACATCTGCCAATGTTGGACTTTAGGCTTAGGGATGCAAGGATAGCCTACCACCTGAAGTCAAAGAAATCAGCTAGAAGGTCAATGGTTCACCTCCTCTCAAAAATTTACTCAACTCACCTTAGTTTTGAAGACTTCAAGTAAAGCTTACTTTATTTACCAGCCGCTTGGGGGCAGGAGTTCTATCGGTTGGCACTTGGATTTTAAGCTCCTGAAAGTCATTAATGAACTTGGAGAATTACTCAGAGTTCAACTCACTCCAGCTAATGTTGATGACCGCCAACTCGTGCCACATTTAATGAAAGGACTCTAAGGCAAAGTTGCGAACTATTGATATGTAATAGAAGGTGCTAACACGAGCTAAAGCTGTCTTTTCTGTTTACGCGATCGCCGGTAACCAACACCTAGAACACCAAAGGTTAGTATACCCAAAGTTGAGGTGGGTTCGGGAACAGGTGTCGGCAGAGGATCGGGTTCGGAAACAGGGGTGGCAAGGTAGATACCCTGAGTTCCATCAGTGAGAGTGGCAGAGAAGGCAATTTGCCCAGAATTATTCAACCCTGCTCTAGAAAAACCAAGGTATTCCACTACCGAACCAAAGAGTGGATCGCCAATAGCGATAACTCGATCTACCACTGAATCTGACCAGGGAAAAATACCACGCTCTCCCGAATTTAGTTCCGCAAAAAAAGCCACCGTATTCTTGTCGTTGATGGAGGGGGTCAATAAAGAACGAAATGAACCACTGGTATCAGCGATGGTGGTAGTCGTTGTCCCATCGCTAGTCAAAATACTAGTGAACGAGCCTGGGTGTCCTGGTGCTGGTTCAACGGTAAAGGCCACTGATGCTTGAGATTTTTCCTGTTGTGATTGCTCCCATTCCTCGCGAATTTTACTGTCAATTTCATCTTGGCGATCAAAGTAATACACCATCGCCGCATGAGCTTCTGATAGTGTCAGATAAGGATGCTGCCGGCACATTTCTTCCACTGACCAACCATAAGCCAAATAATCCATGACAATCTGAGCAACACGCACACGCGGTATCCGCTGTAACCGTGCAGTAAGAACTCCCGCATCTATTTCGACAAGCTGTAACCCAACTTCAATGAGCATTACGGAACTTGGTTTCATCTAATGTCCGGCAAATCACCCATAATATCAAGTTCGTAGTTGCGCTCTCTTCGCTAAAGCGCGACGACGAACTCTCCCAAATTTTATTAATGCTATATCAGCGGACATCATATCAGACGCCGTTGTTAGCACGACCAAAGAGCGATCTCACAGCTTTAGGTTATCAGTTGGGCGATCGCTTCCCTTAACCATCAGCCTGATTTGGTTCCGGCAAAAATTCAGAATTCATCACTTGCTCTGGAGTGTAGGGACATTCTTCCGGAAAAACTTGCTCACCCAACTGAGTCTCTCGAATCGCCAAAGCTAAACCTAGTTCGTAAGTAGCAAGAAAAACCTCATCTAGATAAGACTTCAAACTAGGGCTATCCTGCAAAAGTAACCGAATCTGAACCCGTTGCTCTCGAATTGTACCCAACCAGCTATTGCTGCGTTTGTCAGGTTGAAATTGCCACTTCAGGAGGTGTCCTAACAATATTCCTAGCCGATTCCTCAGCTCTTGTCGCTCTTTTCTACTTAAAGATTCAATTTCTTCAATCAAGTTTATCGTGTCTAATTGCTCCCACTGCTGAGCTTTTAGCAGCGTCACCTGCTCTTGAGTCCAACCATAAAAATCCGTTTCATAGAGGTGAGATGTATACATTTTTATGAACTCTCGTTAATCTTCTTCAGCCCCGTCTGAGTAAGTCAGATACTCCTAGAAGGTTAGTTTCTGAGTTGTTACCGTCATAGCGATCGCCTTATAATCCAGTCAGTTTACTCAGGCAACTCTCCAAAACGTTCTCGATAACGAGCGAGCATTGCTTCTGCTTGTTCTGCTCTCTCCTCTGCTTGATGTCTCGCCTGAACTTCTGCATGGAGTGCCTCCACCAACTCATCGGGAATCAACAACTTCTCCCCCGTATCCTCCCGATAAAACCCAATCAGCTCTCCTTCCACCGCTAAGCGCAACTGCAATGGTTCACTCCGGCTATCTGTAATTAATTCATAACTCTCTCCTCGGAGTCGATATCCCTGCAACCGCTCTTCTATCCATTCCCCTTTGGGGTCAAATAACCAATATTCCTGAACCTCTAACTGCTCATACAAGGTTTTTTTAAAGCCTGTATCTTGGGCTTGAGTTCCTCCAGAAGTCATCTCAAAAATGACAGCAGGAACTTGACCTTCTTCCCAAATTTTATAGTTGTCCCGTCCTCCTGGCTCCACATCAAAAATCACCATGACATCAGGAGCCACTCGCAACTTCGGAAAACCTTGAGCATAGTACAAAAATTGATTCCCTAAAACCGTTGCCTGACGACCTTTTAGGTATTGCCTCAACACTTCCAATGTTGTGAGTAAGGCATAGAGATGAGCATACGTTTCTGCCACAGGTTCACCATCAGCACTGGGATAGAACGGTTGGGATTGTTTGGCTGTAGGGGTAAGAGCCGTCATAGTT